>CAZCYC010000031.1:0-5300 GCA_964502915.1 uncultured Candidatus Saccharibacteria bacterium
GTCCTACGGAATTAGAAGAACTTGCAGAAATGTATGGAGATTTTCAAAAAGAAGGAGCAGAAATTTTCTCTGTTTCCACTGACACCGTTTACGTGCACAAAGCATGGAAAGATCATTCAGAAGCAATATCAAAGGTTGAGTTTCCTATGGTAGCTGACCCAACAGGGGAGATTTCTGAACTCTTTGGAACGTATCTTTACGATGAAGGGCTTGCACTTCGCGGAACATTCATTATTGATCCAGATGGAAAACTTGTAGCTATGGAAATGCATGATAATAGCATTGGACGAAGTGCAAAAGAATTGATGCGTAAGTTACAAGCTGCAAAATTTGTCTATGAACACGGTGACAAGGTATGCCCTGCTTCTTGGGAACCAGGAAAAGATACTTTGGAACCAGGAATGGATTTAGTTGGTAAAATCTAAGAAAGAACCCTAAGAGGTTCTTTTTTTTGAGTTTTTTCTTTTTTTATGCTAAACTCTCCTTTGGAGAGTTGGCTGAGTGGTCGAAAGCACCGCACTGCTAACGCGGCAGAGGGTCAAACCTCTCAAGGGTTCGAATCCCTTACTCTCCGCAATAAAAAACAAAAAATATGACACATTTGTGTGTCATATTTTTTGTTTAAGAGTGAGAGAAATTTAAAACTCAAAAAAGTGAGTCACGAAGCTCTTGCGGAATGAGGTAGAACAGAGGTAAATGACAAAATTAATGCGATAAGCTTTAAATTGAGCAAAATAATCTAAAACCAAAGTGAATAACAAAAAGCATTCTAGTATTCGCGCGAATACTAGAATGCTTTTTGTTTTTTTATTGTTGTGAAAAATGTATTATAGTTTATAATGTAAACTGTTATGAATTTTTATATAGAAGATGGATTTAAAATTTTTCATCGTATTTTCTATCTTGCGTATCGCATTAAAAAAGAGAGAAAAAAAATGATGCAAAATTTTAATCTTTCTGAAGCAGAAGCACAAATTTTATTTTTCTTGGGTTTGAATCATGGTGAGGTAGAAAATTATAAATTAGTAAATTTTTACCAGAAACATAAATCAACAATTAGACAAAAACTCAAAACATTAGAAGAGAAAGACCTCATTATTTTTGAAAAATGTAATGACGAGCGAAAAAAGAAAATAAGATTGAGCCAAAAGGGAGCTAAACTTTTCAAAAAAATACTTTCTCTTAATACTGAGTATCAAAATAGTGTTTTACAAAAATTTTCAGAGAAAGAAAAGAAAACCCTAATTAAATTATTAGACAAATTTTTTAAATAAAATGATGAAAAAAAATAAGAGCAAAAAATATATAAACTATCTTATCGCAGTCTTCATTCTTATTGCGATTATCTTCTTTATTTTTTCAAGAAAAAAAGAAGATGGAGAAATAGTTTATCAGGTTAAAAGAGCAGACCTTATCGATCAATTAAACTTTTCTGGTTTTGTTGAAGCAGAAACAAAAGCATCTCTTGCTTTTGCCGCCGGGGGAAGAGTTATTAAAAATCCTTTTCATGAAGGGGATAGGGTAAAAAAAGGGCAGGTTCTTGCGGAAATAGATATGTCTGGAGTTCGTTCTGGAATACTTCGTGCAAAATCTCAAGAAGCCCTTTCAAAAACAAAATTGAGCACAGAAATTGAAATAGCGAGAGAAAATTTGGCAAAAATAAAAGCGGAACAAGACAAACTTGTTCAACAAGCATATCAGCATTATTTATCTTCCGATTTACAGGTCTATATTGCTGATGAAGATAAAAAAACAACTCGCTCAATACTTAATCCCAAATTATCAGGAGCTTATAATGGTGGCAAAGAAGGAAAATATCGTATTGAATTTTATCGTTCCGCTGCAAATTCAGGATATTCTTATCGATTAAGCGGAATTGAAGATTTAATTCAAACGGCAGGAGCACAGAGACCTTTTCCACTTGGGACAAAAGGGTTGATGATGCAAATTGATTCCAAAAGTCATTATGATGGATTGCACTTCATTGTCCCTATTCCTAACACTCGTTCTCGAAGCTACCAAGCACGAAAACTTGTCTACGAACAAGCGCTTGAGCAGAGAGAAAGAGCAGTAAGAAATGCTCAAAATCACTTAGATGCACTCATTAAAAAAAGTAATACAACTCACTTATCTAATGCTGATGCTCAAATTTATGCATCACAAAAGGAAATAGATGCTCAGATTTTAAGATTGAGGGATGGGAAAATTATTGCTCCATTTGATGGCTATCTTGTAAAAAATGATCTTAAGTTAGGCGAAACCGTGAATCCTTTTCAGCCAGTGATTACACTTTTTGCAAACAAGAAAAAAATATTCGTATTAAAAGTTCCAGAAATTTATATTAACAAATTGCATTTAGGTATGCCGGTAAACATTCAATTAGACGCTCTTGAGGGCAAAACATTAAGCGGTAAAATTACAAAAATTGCTGAATTGAGTGAATTGATGAATGGGGTTCCTTTTTATCGAGTAGAACTTACCTTTGATAAGATTGATGATCGCGTGAAAGATGGAATGAATGGGAAGGCAAATATCATTCTTTTTAAAAAGAAAAATGTTTTGAGTCTTCCTAAGCACTTTATCTTTGAGAAGAATGCTAAAAAATATGTCTTTCTCAAGAAAGAGAAAAAGGGTAGAGATATTATCAAAAGGGAAATAGAACTTGGAACAAAAACAGAAGCAGGTTTATATGAGGTAACAAGTGGATTAAAGAATGGAGATCTTGTTGTTCTTCACGAAGATGAATAAAGATACATAATACTATGCTTAAATTAGCTAAGAAAAAAATTAAAAATATTCTGTTATCTTTTTATCTTGGGAAATTTCTCGCTCAAAAACAGTTGAGATCAGGGAATAAAGGAGTAAGTATTCTCATTGTTATCATTCTCTTTCTTACTTTCATAAGTCTTGTAGTAATTCCAGGAATTCTTACAGGACTTATTGAAGGGAGTACAGAACAACGAAAAAATTACCTTACTGGAGATATTTATTTTTCTCCTCTCGCAGGAGAACAAAAAGTTTTAAATACAGAAAAAATTCTTGCTGTTTTGCAACATAGCCCTGAACGAGCGAGCTTGAGTACAAGAAAAAAAACAACGTTGAAAATTCAAAGTGGATACATCAAGCGAGATAATTTTACTAAAGATCCAGATAGTATTAATATCTCTGCTTTTATTATTGATCCATTAAAAGAAAAAGAAAACACACACTTAGATCACTTTATCGTTGAAGGAGATTTTCTTTCAGAGAAAGAATCGCAAAATATTCTCATTGGCTCAAATCTTCTCAAAAAATACTCAAAATTTTCTGATCTTTTTGAACCACTTCGTTATGTAAAAATAGGAGATCCAGTATTAGTTAGTTTTCTTGGAAAAGGAGGAGCTTCATCTGGAATAAGACCTGGCCCGTCTCAAAGTATAGGAGGTGCACAAAAATCAGATAAGAAGGATAACTACTCAGAATTTTTTGTAAAAGGGATTGTGAAATCAAAAGTGAGCGATCTTTCTTCTGCAGTTTATATTTCTCAAAAAGATTATACGAGAATTACAGGCGATAGAGATCCTGATGTAAACGAAATTGTTCTGAAATTAAAAAATGGAGTAAATCCAGAACAATTTAAAAAAATTCTCATAGAAAAATATCATTTCAATAAATATGCAAAGATACAGACAGCTGAGGAAGCTATTCCTAAATTTCTCTTAGATGTTCAAAAAACATTTGCAGTCTTGGGAAATATTCTTGGCTTTGTGGGACTCGTTGTTTCTTCTATTACCGTTTTCATTGTTATTTATATCAATGCACTTACACGAAGAAAATTTATTGGAATTTTGAAAGGAATTGGAATATCAGAGTTAGCAATTGAAATTTCTTATCTCTTACAATCTCTCTTTTATGCATTTTTAGGAATAGGTTTAGGAATTCTTTTTCTCTATAGTTTTCTTATTCCTTTAATTGCAAAGCATCCTATTGATTTTCCTATGTCGGATGGAATTTTACTCGCGCCATGGAAGAATACCATAATTCGTGCGTCTCTTCTTCTCATCGTCACCATCTTAGCTGGTTTCATTCCTGCACGGATGATTGTTAAGAAAAATACCTTAGATAGTATTTTACAAAGATAAAAAGCTTATGAAATCTGAAAGAAAAAAAATAATAGAAGTAAAAAATCTTGTAAAGACATATGAGAATGGAGAAATCGAGACGAGAGTGTTGAAAGGGCTTAACTTAGATATTTATGAAGGAGAATTTATCGCCATTATGGGAAAATCTGGGGCAGGGAAGTCTACTTTAATGTATCAAATGAGTTTACTTGATGTTCCTAACGAAGGGGAAATTTATTTCGATGGAGTAGATATTTTAAAACTTTCCGAATATGAACGAACGCAATTCCGTTTGAAAAAACTTGGTTATGTATTCCAAGATTATGCACTTATTCCTGAATTAAGCGCAGAAGAGAATATAATGATTCCTATGCTCATGCAGGGAAGTAGCGAAAAAAACGCAAGACTAAAAGCAAGGGAGATTTTAAAACAAATAAATATGCAAGAAAGATTTTCAAATCACCCGAATCAACTTTCTGGTGGAGAACAACAGCGAGTCTCCATTGCTCGTGCCATTGCTCATAACCCAAAAGTAGTTTTTGCCGATGAACCAACGGCAAACCTTGATACGGTTTCTTCGGAAGCGGTGCTTGATCTTTTAAAGCAATTTCACAAAGAAGGGCAAACGATTGTAATGGTAACCCATGAAGCAGAATATGCGCTCTATGCTGATAGAATTATCTATTTAGAAGACGGACATATCGTAGATGATGATTATCAAATAAAAAAATAAGATTTTAAAAAACACGAGGCGCGCTCCGCGCGCCTCGTGTTTTCTCAATTTTTCCACTATAATAAAAGTATGAAAAAAATCAAAAAAGAAATATCTTGTGGAGTTATTCCCGTGTATGTAAAAGAAAACGGAGAAAAAGAATTTTTTCTCGTGCTTCAAAACAATAATGATTGGTCTTTTCCAAAAGGGCATGTAGAAGAAGGAGAAAGTTTTTTAGAAACTGCAGAAAGAGAATTATTTGAAGAAACTGGATTCCGTTGCCAAAAAATTCTTAGTGAAAAAATTTTTACCCAGAACTACACAAAAGAATACGATAATGAAATTTTAGATAAAACCGTGCATCTTTTCATTGGTTTTCTTGATAAGAAAGAAAATCCCGTTCTCCAAAAAGAAGAAATAAAAGACGCTTGCTGGTGCAGTAGTGATGAAGTTCTTAAAAAATTAAGGTTTAAGGAAGCAAAAGATTT
>CAZCYC010000032.1:0-5232 GCA_964502915.1 uncultured Candidatus Saccharibacteria bacterium
AAGCCCTTTTGGGCTTTTTTTCTTTTTGTTATAATAGAAATATGTCAGAAAAAAGTGTTTTTAAAAAAATAATTGATGGAGAAATTCCAGCACATAAAGTTTACGAAGATGATGATTTTCTCGCTTTTTTAGATATTTTCCCCAATGCCCCAGGGCATACGCTCATTATTCCTAAAAAAGAAGTGCGTTGGGTTTGGGATGTGGAAAAGTATGAAGAGTACTGGAAACTTGCACGCAAGATAAGCTTCGCACTTCGTAGGGCTTTTGACACGGATTGGATTATTTCAAAAGTAGTGGGAGACGAAGTCCCTCATGCGCACATCCACCTAATTCCAGGAGGATTAAAAAAAGACGGAAGTGAAAAAGATTTTGAGGGCAATGCGGAAAAAATTCGCAGAGCTTTAGCCCAAGAATAAAAGGCTTGCACTTTTTTTATAAAAAATGCTATACTAAACACGACATTATTCATCATCAAGAAAAAAAGATTATGGACACATTAGTAGATAATAGAAAATTTCCGCCCGAAATGTATGCAAGGGAGCCAGAAATTAAAGAACCAGGGAAATCAACTCCTTGGCTCCTCATTTTTCTCATCGCTTTTGCGATTGCAATTATCGCTTATCTTGCTTATCATTTTTTCTTTACGCAAGGAAATATTGTTCAGAATGAAAGGGTTATGAAGACTGAAGAACGAACAAAAGCAGTGAAGCGCTTTACTGAAAGGGTAAAACCTCTCACAAAAGCAGAGCGAGAAGCTGCAATAAGTTCCTTTTTAGGAAACTAATCATTTAGTTAATTATTTTTAAGGTATTATGAAAAGACTTAAAAAATATCAGAGATACATTTTTGCTACAGCAATTTTTGCTTCTCTTGTAGGTTTACACTATGTTTTCTTGGTAAAACCTCGGCTTATTTCTCATGTGGAAGCAAAAGAGAGTGGAAATCAAAACCAAAAAAAATGTGAAGGTTCTTCTGGAAATATTACTGGATACATTGATACAGAAAACCTTGGCCCTGTTTATTTAGATGAAAAATCTTATGAGGACGCTACAGGACATGTTGCTCCTAAATCTTTCTATGTTGAAGTGGATACAACTGACCCAGGAAATCTCAAATGGTCAGGAGCTGGCTATCATTATGACCCTGCTGCCGATGAAAGTGTTGGTTTTGTGAATTTCTCTTATGATCCTATTCATCATAAAGTTCGTTTTGTAGAACCAGGTAAAGAATATGATGAAGCTGATGGGGATTGTTCTACTCATTCTTGTGATAAGTGGGGTGGATGGAGTGGTATTGTAGATCTCTCTGCTGTGAAATATGATAAAGATACAAATACGCTCGTTGGTGAAGGAATTGACTCTCATTATACAGGCGGAGATGATGATGATGATAGAGATGATCGTGTAGGATCAGGGAAATGGACTTTTGAGCATGTTTCTTTCCAAGATCCAGCTTGTCCACAGAAAGTACATCTCTACATTAATCACCAAAGTTCACTTTATCTCGGTGAATGTCCAGCGAAGTTGGATAATGCAGTGCTTCAATGGACATCAGAAAATGTACATGGTTGTAAATCTCTTGGAGCTTCCGAGTATTGGGTAAATGGAGAAAGACCAGAGCAAAATGTAGGAACAGATGTCACAGCTACAGGAGAACTTGATGAATCAGATTCTCCGCTACGCTTTACCTTACGTTGTATTGGTGACTTTGATGACTCTGTAGTTGAAGATAGTGTTTATGTGAGTTGTGGAAAGAATACACCAAATGGAGGTGGTGAGAATGATACTACAAAAGTAAAACCGATTATCATTGAGTCTTAATCTCATGAAAAAGAAAAAGGCAGAGTGATGAGCTCTGTTTTTTCTTTTTCAATTGGTTATACTGCTTGCATGGATTATTTAAGTGAACTCAATGCAGAACAATATCGAGCAGTAAATTCTTCTGCGCATGCTGTTCTTGTGCTTGCTGGGGCAGGAACTGGGAAAACTAAAACACTGAGTGCACGCATTGCTTATCTCGTAAAAGAAAAACAAGTGCTTCCTTCGGAAATTTTAGCACTTACCTTTACCAATAAGGCTGCTAAAGAAATGTGGGAGAGAACCGAAAAGATTCTCGGAAAAACTCTCCTTGAAGGATTTTCTCCTTTTGCAAAAACTTTTCATAGTCTCGGAGTACAGATACTTCGTGAACAACACCATATCTTGAAGATTCCTAAGTATTTTAAAATACTTGATGCTGATGATAAAAAATCGCTCATTAAACAAGCAATGAAAAAAGAAGGTATCGATACGAAAGAATGGGAGCCGAGAAAAATTGCTTCTTTCATAAGTAGAATGAAAGGTGAAGGAAAAGATTTTTCTTTTCTTGAAAAGAGTAAGAATAATTTTCACTTTATTGTAAAACTTGTTTGGAAAGAATATGAAATGCTCAAACAAGAAGAGCGAGCTTTTGATTTTGATGATCTCATTTTTAAAACTTATTTTCTCCTGAAAGAAAATAGAGATATTCTTAGTTTTTATCAAAAGAGATGGAAACATATTCTCATTGATGAATATCAAGATACTAATTATCTCCAATATAAAATTATTAAGCTTTTAGCTACAAAAGATCAATATATTTTTGCGGTTGGGGATGGAGATCAAAATATTTATTCTTGGAGAGGAGCAGATATGAGAAATATTCTCAATTTTGAGAAAGATTTTCCTGGAGCAGAGATGATCCTTTTAGAAGAAAATTATCGTTCCACAAAAAATATTCTCGATGCTTCTCATGCTATTATTTCAAAGAATAAAGCTCGCATTGAAAAAACGCTTCGTTCTCAAAAAGAAGCTGGAGAAAAAATTATTTTTTATGAGGCTTTTTCTGCTCAACAGGAGGCTGCTTGGATTACAAAAAAAATACAAGAGTATCAAAAGCAGGGAGTAAAATTACGCGATATTGCAGTTCTCTTTAGGACGAATTTTCAGTCTAGAATTCTTGAGGAAGCATTCTTACGAGCAGGAATTCCTTATACGATACTTGGGGTAAAGTTTTTTTCTCGTAAGGAAATAAAAGATTTACTTGCTTATCTTCGTGCTTCTCTCGAGAGCAGTTCGCTTTCTGACTTAAAACGCATTATGAATGAGCCAAAGCGAGGTATTGGAAAAGTTTCTCTTGTTAAAATTTTTGCTGGGAAAACTGATGAGATGAGTCCAAAGGCTAAGTTAGCTTATCAAAAATTTCAGGAAATTTTGGCAGATATTCGTAAAGAAATTGAAAAAGAGCGAACGCATCCTTCAAGAATTATTCAATACATCATTGAGCGTTCTGGTTTTAAGGAAGTCCTCCAAAAAGGAAGCACTGATGATTTGGAGCGTTTAGAAAATATGTATGAACTTGTTTCCTATGCGCAAAAATATGATGGTGTGGAAGATGCTCTTGAAAAATTTCTTGAAGAAGTTGCTCTCTTGTCCGATCAAGATACTCTCGTGAATGATGCATCTAAGGAAAAAGTTCGTTTAATGACGATTCATGCATCGAAAGGTTTAGAGTTTTCTCATGTTTTTCTCTCTGGGTTAGAACAAGGACTTTTCCCTGTTGAACGCAATGAATACCAAACACGAGAAGAAGCAGAAGAAGAGCGTCGTCTTTGTTATGTTGCTTTTACTCGAGCTAAAAATATTCTTCATCTTTCTTATGCGAGGAGGAGAATGGTTTATGGGCAGGAAAGATTAAACGAAGCATCTGAATTTATTTTGGATATTCCTGATGACTTAATTCTTCCTGACGAAGAGAGTTTTTCTTTTCGTACAGAAGCATCTGGGGAAAGTTTTTATATTGATGATGAGGGAAAAGAGAGGAGGTCTTATCTTGATTTTTAGCACTTGGTTTATTCATTCTTTAATGAAGTACTCTCTTTGTCATTTTGAGCTCTGCGGTTTTTTGTTTTTGCAAAAAACAAAAATCTGCAGGTTGAAGAATCCAAACGTTAAAATAGCAATTGATTGGAAATTGAGCGTGTGGATTCCTCGACAAGCTCGGAATGACAAGATTTTAAACGATTTGGAATGATGAGAAACGATGGATTCTTCGCTTCGCTCAGAATGACAGAAAGAAACAAGTGAAAATGACAGATATTAACACAACCTTGTCATTCTGAAGGAACGGAATGAAATGGAGTAACCGAAGAATCTATTGTTGAAAAATGACAAACATTTGCAAATTTAGAAACTTAAATTTTTCACTTTATTCAGAACAGCAATGTTCTGTTTTTTATATAAACTTCTTTATTTCGCCAAGAGATAGGTTTATCTTGTGTTTTTTGAAAGGGGATTTTCCCTTTTCAATTTATGATATACTTTATTTACGATACAAAATTATTTTTTATGAAAAAAGTGCAAAATATAATAGAATATAAAAAATTTTTTTCCTTGTTGCTCCCATGGTTCTTTTTTGCTAGTTTTATGAATTTTTTTAGGTTTTTTACTACAGATTTATCTTCTTATGTGTATATGCATTGGAATTTCTTTCTTGCGTTGCTTCCCCTTCTCTTTCTCTTTTTTCTTGAAAAGACAAAATCTCGTTTTTTTCAATTTTTTCTCTTCCTATTGAGTTTCTTTTTTCTCCCTAATAGTATTTATATCCTTACTGATTTTATTCATTTGAGAGAGGTGGGAAGTTCTGTAATGATTTGGTTTGACGCACTTATGTTATTTAGTTATGCATTTTCAGCTTTAATTCTTTTTACTTTTTCTGTATATAAGATGTATAATCTCATTATTCAATCATATACACAGCTAAATAAAAATTTCTTTTTCTTTTTAATTTCCTTCCTAAGTGCTTTTGGTGTTTATCTTGGACGTTATATTCGTTGGAATACTTGGGATATTGTGCTCCATCCGTATAACTTATTTCAAGATAGTTTCAGCCTCATTATGCATAGTCATGAAAATACTTTATTCCTTCAAACTATACTATTCTTCACACTTGTTTCGTTGGTTTCTCTTCTCTCTTTCCAAAAAATATTTCAAAAAACTCAATAGAGTCTTGCTCTCTTTTTCTTTTGCTTTAATATCAAAGCTATGAAATATATTGATACTCACACACATCTCAATTTTCATATTTACGAAAATGATTTAGGGGAAGTTGCGGAGAGAGCAAAAAAAAATGAAATAACGGTTTTTAATGTGGGGACTCAACGAGATACTTCAAAAAAAGCCGTAGAGCTTGCGGAGCAATATGAACATTTTTATG
>CAZCYC010000033.1:0-5227 GCA_964502915.1 uncultured Candidatus Saccharibacteria bacterium
TGGAACTCCATATTTATCAGCCTGTCTCCAAACTGTTTCTGATTGCGGTTCTACTCCAGCATTTCCATCAAATACCACAACAGCTCCATCCAATACCTTAAGTGAACGTTCTACCTCAGCGGTAAAATCCACGTGCCCCGGAGTATCAATAATATTGAAACGATATTTCTTTTCATTATTGATTCCTTCATAAGTAGGAGTCCAAAAACAAGTTGTTGCAGCAGAGGTAATGGTAATTCCTCGCTCTTGTTCTTGTTCCATCCAGTCCATAGTAGCTGCACCATCATGCACCTCACCAATCTTATGTGAACGCCCTGTATAATAGAGAATACGCTCTGTAGTTGTTGTTTTTCCGGCGTCAACATGAGCAACAATACCAAAATTTCTTGTTTTTTCTAATGGATAATCTCGTTCCATAATAATAAATACTTAGTTATAAAATAAAAAAATGAATAAGAATAAAGAGAGCTTTTAATATTCCCTCATTGCGATTTGTGCATCAATTTTTTTAATGAGATCCAATACCACAGATACAACAATGAGCACTCCAGTTCCTCCGATAGCTACCGCTTGGTTTCCGGTCGCAGAAAGAAGAATCATAGGCAAAACAGCAATGAGTCCTAAGAAAAGTGCCCCAACAAAAGTAATGCGATTTGCCACTCGTGCAAAATACTCAGCAGTTGCTTGTCCTGGACGAATACCAGGAACAAAAGCCCCTGATTTTGCAAGATTCTCTGACATTGATTCTGGGTCGAAAGTAATTGCTGTATAAAAATAAGTGAAGGCAAATACTAAAACAAAATAAAGTAACGGATACCAAAGTGGGTGAGAAAGAAAATGATCAAGTCCTTGAGCAAAATGCGCTAACCAAAGATGACTAGAATCAACAAAATATTTTGCAATCATCTTTGGAATAAGCAAGATAGAAAGAGCAAAAATTATTGGCATAACCCCAGCCTGATTAATTCTCATAGGAACATAGCTCGTAGCGGCACCATAGGTGCTTATTCCTCTTGATTGCTTTGCGTAAGTAATAGGAATATGTCGTTCCGCTTCGTTAATGATAACTACTGCAATAACAACCAAGAGAACTAAAATTGCATAGAGTATGTAGTTAAAAATCTCACTCGGAATATAAGAAAGATATAAATGAGAAAGTACTCCCGGAATACGAGAAACGATACCTGCAAAAATGATGAGAGAAACTCCATTTCCTACACCAAATTCTGTGATAAGTTCTCCTACCCACATAATGAGCATAGCCCCAGCTGTGATAACAAGAACATGAGTAATTGTTACCCCAAGAGAATTTTGGAAAATAACTCCTTGTCGAGTAAGTAAAGTAAGAATTCCAAAACCTTGAATGAGTGCAACCGGAACGGTAAGTAAACGTGAGTAAAAATTAAACTTTTTTCTCCCAATAGAACCTTCTTCATGGAAGAGTTTTTTGAGCTTAGGAGAAACCGTAGTCATTAACTGCATAATAATTGATGCAGTAATATAAGGTCCAACCCCAAGCACAATGATTGATAATTGTGATAACCCTCCTCCTGAAAAGAGATTTAAGAATGAGAAAAATTGATTATTCTCTAAAAATTGTTGCAAAATATCTGGTTGTACCCCAGGAATAGGAATAGCAGCAAGAAATCTAAAAACAATAAGCATTCCGAGCGTAAAGAGAATACTATTTCTCAAATAACGATCTTGTAGAATAATATGTAATTTTCTTTTGAAAGATTTCATAATAATATCTTTTATTTAATCTCACCACCAGCTGCTTCAATTTTTTCTCTTGCAGATTGTGAAAGCTTACATTGTTCAATAATAAACTTCTTACTAATATCACCATAAGCAAGAATTTTCACTGGTGCCTTACGTGATACCGCTCCTTTAAGTAACCCTTTTTCCATTAAAGTGCTTGGAGATATAATCTCCCCAGCATCAAAATGCTTCTCTAAAAACGCAAGATTAAATACATTTGCCTTAGGGTGTCTTGATTTATTACTATTCTTTCCTCTTCCTCTCAATTTAGGAATCTTTTTAATTTGATCACGAATTTCTGGCCGAATTCCATGAGAACCATGTTGCTTTTGCCCTTTATGACCACGACCAGATGTTTTTCCTCGCGAACCACCTCTTCCAACCCTTTTTGCTTGCTTTGAGGCTGTTTTACGTTTTAATTCATGTGCTTGCATAATACTATTTTCTTAGATTACGATTTCCACCTGATTGTGGTTTACGGTTAAACTTTGGTCCTTGTCTTCCTCCTCGGTAAGATCCTTGAGATCTCTGTGATGATTCTACTTTCCTTTTTCCATATATTTTTTGTTCAAACTCTTGACGCTCCTTATGAGACATTTGAAAGTTTTTAAGAGCTAAAATGGCCGCTTTTGCATTGTTTAATTTATTCTTTGAACGTGAGAGCACCCGAGCGGTCACATCCGTAATCCCTGCTAACTTTAACACTGATCGCATCGTAGAACCAGCAACAAGCCCTCTCTGCTTATTAGGCATCATATGAACCACAGAAGAAGTAACCTTTGCTTCTACTTCATAGGGAATGGAATGGTTTTTAGTAAGTTTGAGATAAATAAGGTTTTTCTTTGCTTGGCTCAAGGCCTTCTGAATGGCAATAGAAGTATCTGTTGCTTTCCCTGAGCCTAAACCAACTCGTCCTTTTTTATCTCCAATAATCATATCTACACGGAAAGAAAGTCTTCGACCTCCTTTTACCACACGAGTCACCCGAGAAATATTGATAATTTTTTGATCAAATTCTGGTTTTGGCCGTCCGCTAAAACGAGAACTTCTCC
Organism: uncultured Candidatus Saccharibacteria bacterium; assembly: GCA_964502915.1. Taxonomy (GTDB): domain Bacteria; phylum Patescibacteriota; class Minisyncoccia; order Phycocordibacterales; family UBA1006; genus UBA1006. The sequence continues at coordinate 2,814 of CAZCYC010000033.1, forward strand.
GTCGGTTAGTATTCTTTTTAAGACCTTGACGGCGAGCTCCTCCCTTTTTTTTCTGGGTATCAGCTCCTGTCTGTTTTTCTTCTGAAGTTTTTTCTTCTTGCTCAACAACTTGTTGTGTATTTGCTACTTCTTGAGCAATCGCTTCTTCAGAAACTACAGTTTGTTCTTTTTTTTCTTCTGACATAATAAATACCTTAAGTAATAAATAAAATTAAAATAATAATCCTGCTTCTCTCGCCGCATCAGCAAGAGCTTTCACTCTTCCTGCATAAAGGTATCCTCCACGATCAAACACTACCTGAGAAATACCTTTTTCTTTTGCGAGTTCTGCAATTTTCTTTCCTACTATTTTTGCTCGTTCGAGTTTAGTTCCCTTCTCTTCTTTCATGTCGGAAGCACTCACAAGTGTTTTTCCTGAAAGATCATCAACAAGCTGTGCATAAATAAATTTATTAGAACGAAATACCGAAAGTCTTGGTTTTTCTTTGCTCCCTGAAATCTTTGCACGAACCCTTGCATGTCTTCTCTTTCGCTTTAATGCTTTATATTGTGTATGTTTCATAAAAAATCTTATGAAAGAAAAACCTAAGCAGTTTTCTTTCCTTGTTTACGTCTAATAACTTCATTTTCATAACGAATCCCTTTCCCTTTATAAGGTTCAGGTTTTTTCTTCGACCTAATTTTTGCAGCAAATTGTCCTACGAGTTCCTTATTAATTCCAGAAACACTAATAACATTTTTTTCAGCGCTCACAGTTAATTCACTAGGAATTTTCATGATCACTGGATGAGAAAAACCTAACTGCATCTGGAGCTCATCCCCTTTTACTTCTGAACGAAAACCAACTCCTTCTACAATAAGCTTTTTCTCATAACCATGAGTTACTCCATGGATCATATTTTTAATATGAGAAGCATAGGTTCCAAGAAGGGCTCTTGAGAAGACACTGTCTTCAACAAGATTTACATCAATAGTATTATCTTTTTTTTCTATAGAAATAATCTCTGTCTTGAATTCGCGTGACAATTCTCCTTTTTTTCCTTTAACGGTAAGAATTCTTCCGTTAATACTCACTTCTACTCCATCAGGAATAGCGATGGGTTGTTTTGCTAAACGTGACATAATATTTTTCTTTGATTTTTCCTCAAAAAATCTTTAGTGAATAATTAAGCAATCTCAAAAAGTATCTCTCCTCCTACCATTTCCTTTTTTGCCTCTTCCCCAGTTAAAATACCTTTAGGGGTAGAAAGGAAAAGTTTTCCAAATCCTTGTTTTACAGGATAAATACCTTTTACGTTAGTATAGAGACGCCTAGAAGGTTTTGAAACCCTCTTTATATAGTGAATACGAGGAGTTCTATCTTTTTGATAGAGAAGCTCAATTTCAAGCTTATCTCCTTTTTTCATCTTCCTGCGAGTATATGATTTAATATACCCTGCTTGAAAAAGTGCTCGTGCAATATTTTCCTTATATTGAGAATAAGGAACAGCAAGTTTTTCTTTACCAGAATTTCCTGCATTTTTTATTGCAATAAGCATATCCGCAATTTTATCCATAATTTTTCTTTTGCATTATAGTTAATCTTTCTCCATAGATAGGGAGAAAGTAAAAACATAAACGATTAAATAAAATCTTAGTTTTACCAAGAAGATTTTTTAACTCCTGGTATTTTCCCGTCATTTGCTAATTCTCTAAAGCAAATACGGCAAAGATCAAAGTCTCGCATATAACCATGTTTTCTCCCACACTTAAAGCATCGATTTACTTTTCGTGTCGAAAACTTTGGTTTTTTTTGAGCCCTCGCAATAACTGATTTTTTTGCCATATAATAATAATCTTATACCAACTAGAGGAATAAATGTTCCCCATATTTATAAAGAAAGAAAATAAACTATTTTCTTACTCGTGTAATATCGCGCAACACATACGAAACACTCTTCTTAAAAAGAATGAAACGTATAAGCACGGATTACAACGAGCTTGTTTCATACTACATGAAAAAACATAAATCGCAAGATATATAAAACTTGCATAGCTAAAAAAAACACATAAGATACTAAATAATATGAAACTTTATTTAGTTCAACACATCACAGGAATTGGAGTGCTTTTGCTTCACATCACTATAGTGATACTCCTTGCTTATCTTATCTATAAGAAAAAAACAAAAAAAGAAATTCCTCTTTTTGAAAATATCTTTGTAAAAAAAGGGATGCATGTAGTGTTGCTATCAGTTTTTCTTTCGTTTCTTATGAGTATTATTTTTTCTGATATCTATCATTTCCCTCCTTGTAAATTGTGTTGGTTCCAGAGAGTTGCGATGTATCCACAAATGCTCATTATGTTTATCGCTTTAAGGAAAAAAGATATCTTTGCATGGACTTACTCTTTTTGGCTTTCTCTCATAGGTTTTC
>CAZCYC010000034.1:0-5133 GCA_964502915.1 uncultured Candidatus Saccharibacteria bacterium
ACAAAGTTATGAGAAAAACGAAAAATAAGAAAAGAAAATATATTTTTGTTTTAGGAGGAGTTATGTCGGGTGTTGGAAAAGGGGTGAGTGCTTCTGCCTTAGGAAAAATTTTACAAATGTCAGGATATCGAGTTTCTGCTGTAAAAATTGATCCTTATGTAAATGTTGATGCTGGAACTATGAACCCCATCGAACATGGAGAAACTTTTGTGCTCAGTGATGGTTATGAAACTGATCAAGATATGGGGAACTATGAGCGTTTTTTAAATCTTTCACTTACAAGAGATGCTTATATGACAACGGGCTCTATTTATCAGCGAGTTATTCAGAAGGAAAGATCGCTTGCTTATGGAGGGAAAACGGTTTCTGTGGTTCCTCATGTTCCACTTGCGGTTATAGAACAAATCAAAAATGCCGCGCGTATACAAGATGCTGAAATAAGTATTATTGAAATAGGTGGAACAGTTGGAGAGTATGAAAATATTCTCTTTCTTGAGGCTGCACGTATGATGAAACGAGAGAATATGGAAGACGTTGCTATTGTGCTTGTATCATATCTTCCGCTTCCGCCAGCTATAGGAGAAATGAAAACGAAACCTACTCAACAAGCGATTCGTATGCTTCAGCAGTCTGGAATTTTTCCCGATATTATCATTGCACGCTCAGAAAAACCTATTGACCTTCCAAGAAAAGAAAAAATTGCTCGTGCCTCGATGCTTTCGTATGAAGATATTATTTCTGCTCCAAACCTATCATCGATATACGATATTCCAGATGCTTTTCTCAAGGAATCACTTGATAAACGAATTTTGAAAAAACTTTCCTTGAAAAAGAAACAGAGTATTTTTGCCCGAAAGGAGAGAAAAAAATGGAATCATTTTATTCGCTTGAGCAAAGCAAAAGCGCAAGAAAATGTGAAACTTGCTATTGTTGGAAAATATTTTACAACAGGTGATTTTGTGCTTAGGGATGCTTACCTTTCGGTTCTTGAAGCGTTAAAGTATGCAAGTTATTATGAAAATCTCAAATTAGATATTGATTGGATTGCTTCAGGAATTTTTGAAAAAAATAAGAAAGAACTTTCTCGTTTAGCTCACTATGATGCTATCCTCGTGCCAGGAGGGTTTGGAAATAGGGGAATTCTTGGAAAAGATTTGGCAATACGTTATGCTCGTGAACACAAAATTCCTTTTTTGGGTCTCTGTTTAGGAATGCAGCGTGCCGCAATTGAATTTGCTCAAAATGTTTGTGGGCTTAAAAAAGCAGAATCAGATGAAAGAAAAATAAAAGGAAGTCTTCCTCTTATTACCACTATGGAAGATCAGAAAGAGAAAATTAAAAAAGGAGATATGGGGGCTTCTATGAGGCTTGGTTCCTATGATGCTATTTTGGAAAAGGGAAGTCTTGCACGGAAAATTTATAGGAAAGAAAAAATATCTGAGCGTCATCGTCATCGCTATGAATTAAATCCAAAATATGTTCCAATCCTTGAAAAATATGGAATGTATGTAAGTGCATGGTCTCAGAAAGAACAGTTACCAGAGATTATTGAGCTTGATCAAAAAATTCATCCTTTCTTTATTGCTACTCAATTTCACCCAGAATTACAAGCACGCCCACTTAATCCTCATCCACTTTTTCGTGCATTGTTACGCGCAGGAATGAAAGAAAAGAAAAAAAGAAAAAAATAGGAATATTTATCCTATTTTTTTCTTGCAAAGAAATTCATTTTTGTTATACTTTCTTTGTCTTTTTTGATTTTATGCGCGTGTAGCTCAGCTGGTTAGAGCGCGTCACTGATAATGACGAGGTCCCAGGTTCAAGTCCTGGCATGCGCACAAAAAACACTCATGATGATGAGTGTTTTTTATTTTTCTAATTTTTTTGCTTTGTGGATGATGATACTTTTTTCTCCATCGCGATCAGAAATGCTTGCTTGCACAGCGATAATATTGTCTTCCTGAAAAATATCTTTCTGTTCTTTGTAGTTTCGCGGGAAAACAACTCCTTCTATTGAGGAAGTAAAATCTGCCAAGCGGATAAATGCCATTTTGTCTCCATTTTTAGTGTGAATTTCTTTTACTTGTTCGATAATTCCACCGATAATTACTTTTTCCTTGTCGTGGAATTCGTTATTATGTATTTTTTGGATATTTGCTTTTGCTGTATCAAATTTTTCTCGAAAGGGATCGAGCGGGTGACCAGAAACATAAACCCCAAGGAGCTCTTTTTCTAAGGCGAGTTTTTCTTCAAGCGTCATTGCTTTTTCTATTTTTTTTAAGCTGATATGAGAAGTTTTTTCGCCAAAGAGAGAAATTTGATCGCTGTGCATATTTTTTACCGATTTATTATAATCAAGCATTTCTTCGACATTTGCAAGGAGTTGTCCACGTTCGCCAAAAGCATCGAGTGCACCAGACATAATGAGTGCTTCTAATGATTTTTTATTAAAGTTTTTGTGACGCATACGATTGAGAAAATCTTCGAGAGAGCTAAATTTTCCTGCTCGTTTTCTTTCTTCAATGATGGCATCAGAGATAGCTTCTCCGAGATTTTTAATCGTATAAAAACCAAAACGAATAGCTCCTTTTTCTCCTTCTTTACTTGGCGGAATAGCTGTAAATCCACCGAAACATTCGTTAATATCAGGTGGGAGAACCTCAATTCCCATTTTTTTACAATCATAAATAATTTCTGCAATTTTATCGGTATCTCCAGATTCTGCGCTCAACATTGCTGTCATATATTCAAGAGGGAAATTTGCTTTCATGTAGGCAGTTTCATAAGTGATACGCCCATAACTTGCAGCGTGTGCCTTGTTGAATCCGTAGGCCGCAAAAGTTTCGATTTGATGCCAGAGCTCTTCTGCAATCTTTTTTTTCATTCCATTCTCGATGCATCCGTTAATGAGTTTCTCCTTTTGTTGAGCCATCATTTCAGGGATTTTTTTTCCGATAGCTTTTCGTAATTTATCCGCATCCCCCCAACTAAAACCAGCAAGCTCAACGGCAATCATCATCACGTCATCTTGGTAAATGAGAATACCATAGGTAGGTTTGAGTATTTTTTCCATTCTCGGGTCAAGATATTTAACCAATTTTGGATTTCGTTTTCGCTTAATATACTCTGGAATAAATTCCATTGGTCCTGGTCGGTAGAGAGCAATCATCGCGTTGATATCGTGGATATTGGTAGGTTTCAAATCCATAATATACTTTGTCATTCCAGAACTTCCCATCTGAAAAACTCCCATAGTAGAACCTTGAGCTAATAAATCAAAAACTTTTTGATCATCGAGAGGAATTTCATTGAGGTCTATTTTTTTAGCTTGAGTTTTTTCTACAAGTTTTACTGCGTCTGAGAGAATGGAAAGGTTTCTGATTCCCAAGAGGTCAAATTTTGGCATGTTCACTACACCATCTCGGTCTCCGGTATACATATCATATTGGGTAATAATTTTTCCTCCTTTAGGATCAAGTTGGACTGGACAAAAATCATCTACTCTTCCTGTAGGAGAAATAACTACCCCGGCAGCATGAACAGAAATGTGGCGCGCACAACCTTCAATTTTTTTTGCGAGGTCAATAATTCTCTTTACATCAGCATCCTCTTCGTAGAGTTTTTTGAGATCTTCTTCAATTTCCATTGCTCGTTCTATGGTCATAGGAAATCCTTGCGAGCCGAGCGGAATGAGTTTTGCAATTTTATCTCCAAGTTCATATGGATAATCGAGCGCACGCGCAACATCACGGACAGAACCTCGTGCCGCCATTGTTCCAAAGGTTCCAATTTGTGCTACCGCTTTTTTCCCATATTTTTCTCTTGCATAGTTAATGAGATCGTCTCTTCGGACATCAGAAATATCTAAATCAATATCTGGAATTCCTTTTCTTCCTGGGTTCATAAATCGTTCAAAGGGGAGATTTAAATCTATCGGGTTTACTTTGGTAATGAAATTGAGATAAGAAACGAGAGAACCAGCAGCGGAACCTCTTGTATTCGTATAAATTCCCATTTCTTTCGCTGCGCGAACGAGATCTGCCATAATGAGAAAGTATGAAGAGTATCCCTTTGATTTGATAATCTCAAGTTCATACTCAATACGTTCTCTCAATTCAGGGCTATCTTTCATTTTTCGTTTTTTAATTCCTGCGTAAGTGAGCTTTTTGAGATAAGAGTCATAACTTTCTCCCTCAGGAATTTCTATTTCTGGGAAATACCAAGAATCAATATCTATTTCCAATTCACAACGTTCAGCAATAATATTAGCGTTTTTGAGTGCTTCAGGGAAATCTGCAAATTTTTCATACATTTCTTCTGTGCTTGCAAAATGGAATGCTCCTTGCATAAAATTTGCCCCAATTTTATTTCCCGTTGTAGAAACACCTAAGAGAGTATCAAAAGCCTCTCGGTCTTCTGGGTCAAGATAGTGAATGTTTTGAGTGGCAACGAGTGGGGCTCCTGTTTCTTGAGAGAGTTTCCGGTAGTCTTCATTAATTTCCTTGAGTCCTTCAATATGTTTATTGAACATAATTTCAAGGAAAAAATTTTCTTTTCCAAAGATGTCTTGGTATTCCTTTACGATTTGTATTGCTTTTGCAAAATTCTTTGTAAGTATGGCTTGTCCTACTTCACCAAAAATAGGACCAGAGAGACAAATGAGCCCTTGGTGATATTCTCGTAAGAGTTTTTTATCCATTCTTGGACGATAGTAAAAACCTTTAATATGAGATTGTGTGACGAGTTTCAGTAAATTTTTATAACCAAGATGATTTTCTACAAGGAGTGTGAACGGATAGCGTTTATTATCAATTCCATGAACTTTCTGTTCCATGGAACGAAAAGCCATATATGCATCAAGTCCAATAATAGGTTTTATTCCTTCCTTTTTTGCTGTTTTATAAAATTCAATAGCTCCGTAGAGAGAACCATAATCGGTGAGAGCGATAGCATCTTGCTTTTCTTTTTTTGTTCGTTCGATGAGCTCTGGAATTTTAGGGAGCCCTTGGAGAAGGGAGTAGTGAGAATGGGTGTGTAGATGAACAAATTTTTTCATAGCGTCATTGTAGCAAATTTTTTTTAGATATGCATTTTGCTTAGGGACCGTGGATTTTTGTTTTTTTCAAAAAAAAA
>CAZCYC010000035.1:0-5057 GCA_964502915.1 uncultured Candidatus Saccharibacteria bacterium
AGGAAATAAAATTCTTTTAACGAAACAGTGTCTTTTAGATACTTTGAGGCAAATTGTTCGGGTCAGTGATTATGAAAAAAGAGAATCTTATTATGGTGCGCCATACTATGTGAATGATAAACTTATGGCAAAAGCCCTTCGTCTTATTGCTGAAAAAATAGCAAGTCATCATGTTATGGAATTTGCAAATGAAGAGGTTTTTCATTATCAAGGAATTAATCATTTTCATATGGCACTGCATTTTGATCGAGCCATGGAGCAAGGCTATGATGTAGCTATTCATTTTTTGGAAGAATTAAAAAAGCGTAAGCAAATTCCTGAAAATATTCAAACAGCAAAAGATTTTTTCTTTTATTTACAAAAATATACTGATTTCCTTTTTAGGAATGTGAAGGAAGAGGATTTTTCATCAGGAGATCAGGATATGCTTTCTTTTGAAATTGCATATCATAAGCATTTTGGTGAAAAAGCTAAATTAGAAGAAAAATATCAATTTGCAGAAGATTTTTTTGAAAAAACTCATCATAAACACTTAAAAAATTTTTAATTTTAATTTTTATAGTGAAATAGGAGAAAGATAGGGTTGGTATTTTCTTCTTAAAAAATACCAAGGTCAAGTTCCAGTGCCCGCGAGAAAATCTGGAACACAACCGCTCCGTTTAGGAGCTTTTTTATTGGAATATATTGGTGTTGAGGAAATGGCGTCGCGGTGGCTTTGCCACCGCGACGCCATTTTTTCTTTTTTAAAAAATACGATATACTCTCATTATGTATCTCTTATTTAAAGACATTAAGGAGGCAGATAAAAATATAGCCATCAATTCACTTATCAATGAATCTACACCCAAACCAGCTTTCTTCTTTTTAGTAAATCTTTCCACTATTATGGCGACGCTTGGACTTCTCATTAATAACACTTCAGTTGTTATTGGTTCAATGCTCATCGCTCCTATCCTTTCTCCTATTCTTGCACTTGCGATGGGGGTTAGTATTGCTGATCCAGAACTCATTAGGCGATCGAGTTATACGCTCATAAAATCTGCTTTCTCTGCTATTGTTTTATCCACATTAACAACGCTCATTTTCTGGAAATTTGCCGTTTCGCCGAGTTCTTTTCGAGAAGTATTTAATCCAGAAATTATTTCAAGAACTGAGGTGAGCATTATTTATTTTTTCATCGCTATTGTAGCAGGACTTACGACAGCTTTTGCAAGAATGAAGCCAGAACTTAATGATGCGCTTCCTGGGACAGCTATCGCAATTGCTTTAGTTCCACCTTTAGCAACCATCGGTATAGGTTTAGCGATGTGGAATTTTAGTATTGTTTCTGGAGCTACGACTATGTTTCTCGTAAATGCTCTAGGGATTGTGCTTGCCGCACTCATTATTTTTTCTCTCATGCGTTTACATCAAAAGAGAAATACTATAGAGCGAGCGAGAAAAAAGGCTGATGAAGAACAGAGAAAAATCGAGGAAAAACATGAAGAAGAAAAAATTGAAGAAAAAATTGATGCTCTCAAAGAAGCTATTGGTATTGAGGAAAATAAAAAGAAGAACTGAGTTCCTCTTTTTATTTTTATTTGAGCCCTAATTTCTTTGCAAGAATATAATAGAATGCTCCGCGATATTTTTTTCGGATTGGGGACATCTTTTCTACAGCATCTGCAAGTGCCTTTCTTCCTTTCTTTTCATCTTTCACCCCGAGTTTTTTTACAATGAAATTTTTATAAACAGTTTCAAGTTCTTTCTTATCTGAAGCTGCAACAAACATTGCATCAATTTTATAATTTGAAGGACCGAGCATTTTCGTTACTTTCTCAAGAAGCACTTTGTTTACCGGAACGCCAATTTTTCGTAATTGTGCTTCGTATTTTTCCATTTTTAATTCTGCTTTTGATTTCATAATTTTATTTCTCTTATCTTTATGATGAATAACATAAACATTATATCATTTTCAAAAAAGATGCAAAAGTATTTTAACTTGCACGAGAAGGCTTTCGCACTTATACTCTTGTTATATGTTACAGCGGCCGAAAATTTTAATTGTTGAACATGATGATTTTTTAAGAGAGATTTTAGGAAATCTTCTTCATAAAAAAGGAAATTACATTCTCAGCGGTTTTTGTATCGAAAAAACCTTAGAAGAAGCAGCAGGAAAGCATATTCATCTTGTGATTCTCGGAACTTCATGTGAGCGTTATGAAGGAGAAAAGACAATCCATTATCTCAGAAAGAGACTTGGAGAACATCTTATCTTTTACTTAATCAATCACCAACAAGAACCTATTTCATTTCTTGGAAAAGAACATCAGATAGCTATCACAGAACTTTCTATTCAAAAGATTATTCATGATGTAACAACTCTTCTCGGTGCTTAAGATTTTATTATGAAATTGAAACTTATAAGTATAGGGAAACCACAGCTTTCTTTTGCGAAAAGCGGAATTGCGGAATACACAAAGCGAATTTCTCGTTTTGCTTCTTTTGATTTTAAGTCTATTAAGGAAGATAAAAATAGTGAAAAAAAGATTTTAAAATTTTGTGAAAAAAGTTTTCTCATTTTGCTCGATGAAAAGGGAAAAGAATTTTCTTCAGAAGAATTTGCTCATTTTTTAGAAGAGAAAAAGAACCACTCTCAAAATATTTGCTTTGTGGTTGCTGGAGCAGATGGGCATAGCCAAGATTTTCTCAAAAAAGCAGATCTCACTCTTTCTCTCTCAAGGTTTACTTTTCCACACGATATGGCTACGCTCTTATTTACCGAAATCCTCTATCGAGCGTTGAGTATGAACGCAGGACACCCATATCATCGAGCTTAGAGAGTATTGACTCTTTATAAAGATAGCTACATTATATATTTTATATGAAACTTCCGTATCTTTTAGAAAAAAATTTAGCAAGTCATTTTTATAAAAAATGGCAAAAACAGTTTGTTTCACAAGGACAGCATATTAGTGAAAGTGCTTGGGCAAGAACTCAGGAAAAAATAAATAGAGAAAATTCTTATTGGAAATCATCAAGAGATAAGCGAAGGAGACTTGTATATTTTCGTGATCGCTATGCTTTAAAAAAAGATGGAAATAGATTTCATTTTGTTCTTGAGGAACCTTATCTTTTTCTCCACTATATGCTTCCTAAAAAGGAATTTCATAAACTCATCAAGCTTGTTCACCAGCATTTGTCGGAATCCAATTTTCTTTTTAAGAGAAAATACAAAGAAAAATATTTTTACCAGTTTGGAGATTTATCTTTTATCATAGATTTTTCTACCCATAAAAAATACGATAGTGTATATGGTTTTTCTTTCCCAAGTCACTACTCTGGTGTTTCTTTTGTCCTCAAAAAAAATGGAAAGAAAATAAGTGAATCTATTCAGCGAAAACCTTGGGTCATTCTTAAGAAAGGTATTCGAAAAAAAGATAAGGCTGAAAAAGCAAAAAAAATTACCGTGCAAGAGCTCCTCAAATATTTTCCTGCTCATATGGAAATTGGAGCTGGAGCTTCGGTTTCAAGTGGTATTCCTGCACTCCATTACCTCCATGATGTTTTTTCACTTAAGGATAAAAAGGCTCATTTTCTTTTTAACCCACAAGAAGACCGTTTGCTATTGCAAATGATACAGATGCCAGAACAATATTTTGCAAATGCTGCAAAGATTCATATTCGCTCATTGCTTGCTCAAGAGAATGACTTTTATCGTCTTTTAGCAAAACTTGTTCAAGATGGGAAAATTTTTGAACCTGTTTTTACCAATAATTTTGATGGACTTACGAGTCTCGTGGGGGTAAGAGAGCGTTATGTGAGAAAAATTGCAGCAACAGCTCCGGCAAAAAATATTCATTTTTCACCAAAAGCAAAATCACTTATTGTCGTAGGGGTTCATGCAGACAGGAGAAGAATCCAAAAGAAAGCACGTGAATTTGGTCTTCAACTTATTTATGTTGACCCAGAGGGTTTTTGGGGAGAAGAGGGAAATTTTATTCCTTATCCGCTTGAATCCATACAAAAAGAAGATTTACTTATTTCTTTAAAAGCAGATGATTTTGCAAAAAAATTAGATGAACTTCTCTATAAAAAAGGAAAGCTATAATTTTTCATATCTTTTCTTTTTTATATAATATTGTTTATATGAAAAAATATTTTTTAATTATCTTATTTTTTCCACTATTTTTTCCTCTCCTTTCATCAGCAAAGAAAATTGAGAAGAAAGATATTTTTTATCCGCTCCACTGCGAGCCGAGAACTATTGTTTATAGTGAAGATGATCTCTTACATGATATTGAGCATGGCGTTCCTTACGAAACAGCTCTTGTTCTTTTTGATGAAGCACAGAATCGAGTAAAAATTTTATCTGATTCACAGGGAAATGATGCACACCATCAATGGTTAGCAAATATCAATCAAGTTAGTTCTGAACCAGCAAATCCATATTTTTCTGAATATATTTACTCAGATGATATTCTGGGAATAGAATCACATTCTTATGGATTAAGGTCTGTAACCCTGTTAAATTGTATGGGTCCATATGATCTAAATGCCGCTCCAGATGCTTTCGGGATTTTTTATCCGAGACTTTCTCAACATCTATCTACGCACCCTTATTTTTTCTATCGCATTAGCTATTTTGATTAATATTCTCTTGTTTTTCTTTTTGAAAAGATTAGTATTTGCTTTTGTATGGAATATATAAATTACGATGATTTTAAAAAAATGGATATGCGTATTGGTTGGATTCGTTTTGTTGAACCGATTGAGGGAACTGATAAACTCTTACGATTTGAAATTGATTTTGGGGCGCTTGATGAGGATTTTATCAATTCAGAAGATTATCAGCCTGCTTTTGGAAAAGAAGCTTATCGCGGAAGAGATGTGCGACAAATTGTTTCAGGGATCCGAGAATATTTTCCTCAATGCGAGGCTCTCATTGGGAAGAAGGCACTCTATATTCTCAATTTAGAACCAAGAAAGATTCGTGGAGTAATGAGCTATGGAATGCTCATGGCGGTAGATGGAATTGATGGAAAACCAGTTTTTCTCATTCCAGAAGGAGTTGTGGA
>CAZCYC010000036.1:0-5028 GCA_964502915.1 uncultured Candidatus Saccharibacteria bacterium
GAAAAACGATTAGATACGGCTGGGCGAGCAGAAAAATTCAAAGCTCGTATGGCAAAAGCAAAGAACGTAAAAGCAAAGAAATAGATTTTGTTTTTCTGCTTTAAAAGAGAGAAAAAGAGATTTCTTTCTCTTTTTCTCTTTTTTGTTAATATAAAAAATATGGAAATTTCAGAAAAAGAATTGCAGGAGCTTTCAGAAAATCATCAAACTCAGTATTTCGCTTCGCAAATTAAAAAATTACAAAAAGAAAAAAAAGAAACTGAAGAAATGGCTCAAGACCCAGAAATGGCAGAAATGGCGAAGGAAGAACTAAAAAATATTGAGATACAACTCGATGCCTATATTCAACAGGCTCGTGATATTCTCAAAAAAACTGAAGCAGCTGAAAAAGAATCTCCGAGAGAAATTATCATGGAAATTCATGCTGGAGCAGGGGGAGATGAGGCTTCACTTTTTGCACGAGAAGTAGCTGAAATGTATCAACGCTATGCTGAAAACCAGGGATGGTCTTGGTCTGTTGTTGATATTTCTCGTAACGAAGTTGGTGGATATAAAGATGCTTCTTTTGAGATAAAAGGAGATGATGTTTATAAAAAGCTAAAATGGGAAACAGGGGTGCATCGTGTGCAACGTATTCCTGCGACAGAAAAAATGGGGAGAATTCATACTTCTACCATTTCACTTGCTATTATGCCTATTTTCAAAAAAACTACGATTGAGTTAAATCCTGCTGATTTAGAATTTGAAACCTCTCGCTCTGGAGGTGCTGGTGGCCAAAATGTAAATAAAGTAGAAACTGCTGTGAGAGTGATTCATAAGCCTACAGGAATTGATGTGCGTTCTACAGCACATCGAACACAATTGAAAAATAAAGAAGCCGCACTCTCTATTCTCAAATCTAAATTACAGGCGATGAAAGATGAAGAGGAGAGAAAAAAATATGATGGAGAACGTAAGAAACAAATAGGAACGATGGATCGTTCAGAAAAAATTCGCACCTACAATTTTCCTCAAGATCGAATTACTGATCACCGTATTAAAAAATCTTGGTCAAATATTCCTGCTATTATGTCGGGTGATATTGGGAAAATTATTGATACTCTTGCTGAAGAGCAAGAAGCTTTAGAGAAACATGACTAAAATGATATTTTTATATGTCAGGAGAAAAGAAAATTTTAAAAAATAGAAAAGGTCAAAAAATTGTAGGAGAACTTTTTTCTCCTATGCTTTCTCCCAAAGGAACAGCTATCATCCAGCATGGCTATTCAGGAACACGAAAGCAAGAACATATTCTCGCAATGAGAGATGCTTTGCTTCAAGAAGGATTTCAAGTTTTTACTTTTGATACAACAAATTCTTTTGGAGAATCTGATGGAAAATTTGAAGATGCAAGGCTTGGATTACATGCTGAGGATTTAGAAGATCTTATTTTCTGGGCACAAAAAGAGAATTGGATGCTACGACCACTCGTTCTTGCTGGTCATTCTATGGGAGCTTTTTCTATTTTGCGTTTTGCCATGAGACATAAAAAAGAAGTAGATTTACTCATTCCTTTTGCTCCTGTGGTTTCTGGAGAGCTTCTTTGGGCTGCAATGAAAACACATCATCCGCTCTTCTTTGCAAAAGTAAAGAGGGAAGGTCTTGCTTATCTTATTTCCCATTCAGGGAGAAAGAAAAAAATTCAATGGTCAGTATTCCAAGAATATCTTCAACATTCACTCTTTCTTGAAGATGAAACAGACCTTCCACCTTTTTTTCTCATTGGAGCTGAGCGTGATACGAGTGTTCCCGTAGAACATTTATCACTTTGGTTTTCTATTCCAAAAGTGGAGAAAAAATTCCTTATTTTGAAGCAAAGTCCACATACCCCACATAAAGAAGAAATATTAAGGAAGTTAAAAAAAGAAATAAAATTGTGGTTAGAAGAGATGAAAGAAAAACAGGTGATTTAATCATCTGTTTTTCTTTCCATAACAATGAGCGTTTCAAAGTGGGGCGTTCTTGGAAAAATATTGTAAGTACGTGCAAAGTTTATTTGATATTTTTTCTCTAAAAAGAGATAATCATTTTTTTGGCTTTCAAGATTACAAGAAATATAAAAGATGTACTTTGGTTTTTCTTTTAGAATTTTCTCTTTGAGTCTTTTTTTCATTCCTGAACGAGGAGGATCGATGATGAGTATATCTTCTTTGGAAAAATTATTTTCTATTTGAACTACATCTTTTTCCCAAGCAAAAAAATTTTGTATCCCATTTATCTTTGCATTTTTTTCTGCGTAAATATTTGCTTCTGGACTTTGCTCAAAGGAATATACTTCTTTTACGAGTTCTGCAATATGAATTCCCAAGAGACCGATTCCAGCATAGAGATCGAAAACACGCCTTCTTTTTCTCTGCGGTATTTTTTCTAATTCACGATAGAGATCTTGTAGTATTTCTAAGAAAGCCTCGGGGTATATTTGAAAAAAGTGGTAGGGGAGATAGCTATAAGTATTCTCTCCTAATCTTTCTGTTAATACGATATCTCCTAGGTGATAGAAGTGTTTTTGGGCGAAACTTCTTCGCTGTTCTGCTTCCGAATAGGAAACGAGAATCCCCTTTAATTGTTTTTCTCTCTCCAATATCTTTTCAAATTCTCGTTTTTTAATCTTCAATTTTTTTCTATTTTTTTCAGTAAAAAGTATTTGAGCTACAGCTTTTTTCTCAGTATTACTCCAACGTATGATGAGATATTTTATTTCTTTTTCTTTCATTTTTTTCTCATTAAGAAAATTGAGAAGATTTTTTGCAATGGAACGTATTTCTTCACGAATCAGTATGTTTTCTCTCTGTATGATTTTTTCTACTTTCCCATTTTTTCGTGTATATTGAGCAAAAAAGAGTTTTCTTTTTCGCTCGAGAAATGCATAACTTGATTTATTTCGGTAAGCTCGTTCTTGTTGAGGAATAAATATTGTTTCTTTCCGCTTTGCTTCTGGATAAGCCTCTTGAAGAAAATGATTTTTCGTTTGATTTTCTGATGAAAAATTTAAAAAGAGCCAAGGGGCATAATCTTCAAAGAAAGGTTCTTCTTTTGGAAACGATATTCTCTCTTTACTTGCTTTTAAAATTTTATGAATTTTTGCGTAAACTTTTTTATTTATTTCTTTGTAGGGGGAAGCGAGAATTTCATCCCCAGGGAAAGCCCCAAGAACAAGATATTCTTTTGCTCCTTCTTTTCTCATTCCGTGTCCAGTATTTTTTAGTTTTTCTATTTTGAGTTTGATCATATTTTACTAATTGTTTGTTGTTTGTGAGTATAAAGTTTTCTTTTCTTAAAACAAGTAAAAAAGCGGAATTTTATTCCGCTTTTTTTATTTATTTATGATTCTTTTTCCTCCTATAAGTTTATCTTGAAGTTTTTTGAGTTTTTCCCATTCTTTATTTGCTGCAAGAAATGCTTGCTCTGGCCAGGTACTTGGATCATGAATAATAAATGATTTTCCAGCTTTTTCTAAAATTTCTTTGAGTTTCTTAATGGGTGTTTTTTTAAGGGTATCAAAATTATGAATTCCAGCTTTCTGTAAAACTTCTTCTATTTTAGGACCAATTCCTTCAATAATTTTGAGATCATCTCTTTGTTGTTCTTTTCTTTGTTTTGTTGTTTTTTGAATTTGATTTTTTTGCTGGTTCTGGGCTTTATCTACATAGCGATAGTGGTGGTGTATTTCTTCTACAGGAATGATTTTTGTTTCTGGAATGAAAGGCTCGCTGTAAGGATAGTAGCTTGCATTGAGCTTGTTTGTGTAATAGAAAGCAGGTTTTTTCTTTGGACTCCTTACATAATCTCTCCTATGAGAAAAGAAGTAGTGAAAAAAATAACCCAAAATAAATGCAAGAACTAAGTAGAGAATATATTCTCCTTGATTCATTTGAATGATTTTATTTGAAAGGAATTGAAATCCTTGATGTGTTGTTTGATAAAGTGTTATATTGTTCATAATAGTATTTACATTATCTATTTAATAAAAAAAGTCAATATTTTAACTATTATTTTTTTTGAAAAAGTGTATAATCTTTTTCGTTGAAAATTATTCACCTTTAATTTAAAAATATAAAAATTATGACTATGAATGAACAAATGAAACCAGAAAACGGACCTCAAAAAACAAGGATTGTTGATACAGATCCATTAAGTCCAGAACAAGCAAGAGAAGCTCTTGAACAAGTTGAAAATTTTGTGAAGAAAAATATCGTAAGTATTGCTGACGGAGATGCAAAATGTATTGATGGGAGACTTGCTCGTGGGGAACTCGGTAAAGGAGAATCAAAATCTATTGCTTTCCCTGGAGGAGATCTTGGAATTGTAATGGCTCTTTTGGAAGATTATAGTCCTGAAGAAGCCGTACAACTCGTACTTGATTTTAATAAATCAAAAGGGCATTACTTTGATTACCATACTGATAGCCATGCGGAGCATGATCATCATCATTTTATCGGTTGTGGACATGCGAATGCATCTTTTGAACAGAATCAATTCTATGCTTTTCCTAAGGAGAAGATAGCAAAAGCTCTTGAGATTATTCGGGAGAAACAAGCTTCTGGAGAAGAGATGATCAGAGAAGAGGTGCTCGTAGGGGACCATGGGGAAGAAGGTATCATTATTAATGAGGATTCTGAAAAGAGTGTCTTCAATTATGATGCAGAAACAGGGAAACAATATTTCGTTTATGACAAAGCTGCACATAAAAATTACCTCCAAGAACTTGTTGCTTTTTGGAAAGAAAAGGGGGTTGATATTGATTTTGATAAGCTTTGGAAGAGCTCAGAGGAACAAGCGCGTGCAACGCTCGCTCTACTAGGATCATCTCAAGGAAAGCCAATTTTTGAATTGAGATTTAATGAAAATGATGAACCTCAGCTCTCTTATCTCGGAAATGCTCCTACGATAGAAAAAAAATAAATTAAATTTAAAGATTAAAACACCAGTTTTTCTGGTGTTTTTTCTTGCATAGTTTTTTCTGCTTGTTATACTACAATCTGTTATTTT
>CAZCYC010000037.1:0-4865 GCA_964502915.1 uncultured Candidatus Saccharibacteria bacterium
CATTTTTTCTCCTCGTAAATGAGTATAGCTTTTTCTTTTTTAATGAGCAAGTTTTTGAAGAAAAACAAAATTTCAAAAAAAGAGTAAAACAATTACTCTTCTCCTAAAACAGCCTCAATTCCCGGTAAGGTTTCATGCACCAAAAAATCAAGCATAGCTCCTCCTCCAGTAGAAATAAAATCAAAAGCATCTTCAAGATCTTCTTCAAGAATGACTGTGCTCGTATCTCCTCCTCCAGTAAGTGAAAAAGCTTGTGAACTTGCTATACTTTTTGCTATTTGTATAGATCCATCAGTGTAACCATCCTCATATTTTCCCATCGGACCATTCCAAAGAATGACACCACTTGCTTGTATGATGGTATGAAAAAGTTTCTGCGTTTCTTCTCCAATATCAAGTATTTGATGCTCCATCCCTACTTCATAGATGGGAGCGAGATCTCCATGTTCATCTACATAATCAATAGGAAGAATAATTTTTTGATTTTCTACAATTTCTGAAATATCTACGGAATCGTCAAAGAAAGATTTTCCAATAGAAAAACCTCTCTCACGAAGAAAAAGATTCGCAAGAGCCCCTCCCATAAGTACATAATCAAGATTAGGGAGCATTTTTTTTAAAAGCGGAAGTTTTGTTCCAAACTTTGCCCCTCCTAAAATTAAAGTTTTCGTTCCTGTTCTATGGTGAAGAAAATAACTCAAGTGTTTTACTTCTTCGATAAATTGAAAACCAAAGTAAGACGGAAGCTTTTGTGCGAGAGCATAAACAGAAGCATGCTTCCTGTGCGAGACAGAAAAAGCTTCATTTACATAAAAGTCAGCAAATTCTATCAATGGAAATAAAAAAGTAAGATCATTTTTTTTCTCCCCATCGTGCTGTCGAAGATTTTCCAAAAGGAGCACAGATCCTTGACTCATATTTCCAATGGCATTTTGTAATGCGTGAGCACTATAATCAGGTAAAAAATCTAAAGGGAAAAAATTTTGGAGATACTCAAAAATAGGTTTAAGGCTTTCTTTTTTATCTCTCCCTAAGTGAGCCAATAATATAACCTTCGCCCCTTTTTCTCTAAGATAATGAATAGTTTTTAATGATTTAAGAATTCTCCAATCTTCCCCAGGATCCACTTTTCCATTTTCTCCTAAACTGATATTTACATCAATCCGAAGTATAACTTTCTTTCCCGCAAGATCATTTAGATACTTAATACTTTTACTTTCAATTGCTTCTACTAATCGCATACTTTCCAGTATATTTTTTTTTCTGGAGAAACCAAGTTTACTTTAAAAAAATAAAAGAATGCCAAATACATTCTTTCATAAACAAGTTAAAAAATACACTCCCGAAGAACATTACGATACTTCTGGTTGAATGTGAGAAATATCTTGCTCTTGCAAAGAATGTTCTTCATATGCAATAGTATTCATTATCTCAATAAGAGCATCTTTATCATAAATATGGAGAAACTCGATAGAATTTTTATTCAGTTCTCCTTTTTTCATAAGATCTATCACCTTCCTATAATGCTCCTCGGTAAACGGTTCCCCATACTTTTTAATTCCTTTTTTCTCTAACTCATGCTCAAAAACAGATTTTCGAGCAAGAATCTCCGTTGGTGTTGCGTAATATTTAAGAAGCCCACGTATTTCTTTAGGAGTAACTGCAAAAAGTTCACCATTATGTGAAATTTTGTTCAAATGCTCCTTTGTATATTTCCCCAATTTTTCATAATTAATACGAGAAACTAATTTCCACTTTGTGGTTTCAGGAATTGTTTTATATCTCAATACATGGGTAAATTCATGCACTTGTGTATACTCATCAACAGAAAAAGGAAATTTCACATACTGAGAAAGTAAACCGCCATAAAACATAGCAAAAGTAAAATCCTTAATTTTATATGGAAAATTGGAAAGATAAATTTTATCTCTTATGTTCTCTAAATTATGAACCATCATATCTATCATTTTTCTTGCCTGCTCTTCATCCTCTACTTCTCGCATCAATCTGTCAGAAAAATCTTTAGAGAGAACTTTTTTCTTCAAATCATCAATATTTTTTTGATGTTCCTCTATCTTCTCTTGTATAAAACGATATGCCTCCAGAACAAGTTCTTCTGTTATTTCGTTCTGAGAATCTCGATGTAACTCTTTCAGAATATTTTTCCGAAATACTTCATCTACACTAAAAAGCTTCTTAAATTTTTCATAATCCTTGAGAATTGAAATATGATAGAAAATATACCTATCACCCTTTGTTTTCTCTAACTCACTCTCTCCTTCTACAATAACCTTTCTATCATCTACATCTAACGCACGCTCAATTCTTTGTTCAACAAAAACCCTTCTCATGAGCTCTAAACTAGGAGGTGAAAAAACTAGGGCAAGAGAAAGTGAAGGAAATAGATATATTTTTATCTTTCTAAAAAGGCTTTTTTTTGATTCAGAAAGTGACTGAAAAGCATTATGCCTTTTTTCTCTTAATTTTTTTATTGCACGTTCTAGAAAAGATTTTTCCTTTTCTTTTTCTTTTTTTCTTTCAATTATTTTTGGAGTCTTTAGTTTTTTAAAAAAATTAAACATAGACAATTAATAAAAATTAAAGTGTATTTTACATTTGTAATTATACTATAAATAAACAAAATAACAAGCTATATATTTACTTTTCCATAAAAAACAAAAATCCGCAGGTTGAAGAATCTATTGTTGAGAAATAGCAAGCGGTTGGAAATTGAACTTATGGATTCCTCGGCAAGCTCGGAATGACAAAACTTTAAACGATTTGGAATGAGAAACGAGAGATTCTTCGCTTCGCTCAGAATGACAAATAGAAACAAATCGGAATGACAAATATTAGCACAACTTTGTCATTCTGAATGAGCGGAACATCTCCCTTTCTGTCATTCTGAGCGGAACGTAGTGGAGCGAAGAATCCATTGTTGAGAAATAGCAATCGCTCGGAAATTGAGTGTGTAGATTCCTCGACAAGCTCGGAATGACAAGATTTTAAACGATTTGGAATAAGAAACGAGAGATTCTTCGCTTCGCTCAGAATGATAAATAAAAACAAATTGTTCGGAATGACAAATAAAAACAGATTACTGAGACGACAAAAATAATGAGCTAAACAAACAAATAAAAAATAGATAAATAAATTTATTTTTAAAATAAATATTCTAGTATTCGCGCGAATACTAGTTTTCTTTTAAGAAAAGCTATTGTTTGATTAAAAATCAACGAATGAAGATTCAATGAAAAACTAAAGTAAAAACAAAAAACAAAAAAACCGCTTTCGCGGTTTTTTGTTTGAGAATCTTTCTCAAAGACTAAACAAAACTATAGTTGAACAGCAATCTCATCAGCTTTCTTTTCAAGAATAAGGTTAAGTCCCGTTGTGTCTGCACCAAGTGTTCCTGTTGCAGGATTATCATCAGTGTCAAGTCCATATACAACCTTTGTTAATTCAAGATCAATAAGATCTGCATGTCCTGCTGATTCAGTTGCTGTAAATTCTACATAGTAAGTCTTTGTTTCTCCGTCGTTGATGGTTGCATCATTAGCTGTAGTAAGGCTGATGTCATCACCATCTTCATTATCCTTTTTGAGTTTAATGGTATAGCTTACATTACCTACTGTTACATTAGAACCTTGGGTAACATTAGTTGCTGTTCCATCAACATCAAATACGAAGTGATCAAGCACAGCATTGTGGTCTCCGTCAGCTTTAAGCTTCACAGTGTAAGAAGCTTTTGCAATAGCATCTGAACCACCTACATGGTCATATCCATCTACGCTTACTGACTTATCAATGAGTGCACCTTGTGAAAGATTAATAGTCTCAGCATAGCTAGGAGCTTCTACAATAGGAGTAAAGTCATCTCCCTCTTCGTCTTCTCCCATAAATTTAAGCTCTTTCACTTTGATCGTTGTTCCTTCTTGTGTAGCTGGAAGTTCTTTAAAGTCAACTTTTACTGCCACATCGTAAGTATGTCCTTTTTCTGCCTTGAAGTCATCAAGGTCGAAGTGATAAACATGATCTGAAGCTGTACCTCCAGTAAGAGTATCCACGTCAGGGGTCTTATCACTATCAATCTTTTGTCCATCAATGTAAACATATACCCTTCTTACAATGTCACTAAGATTACCATTTGCGATAGGATTTACATCGAATTTAACATCAAGATCCTTAAGTGTTCCATCTTGTGCATCGTCAACTTCTGCCTCTGTTGCAAATACGAGTTGTTTTGATACATCGTCAGAAAGGTTAACAGTTGTTGGAACATCATCGTTTGCATCTGCTTCTGAGAAGGACATATCAAATGCATCTGGTTGCTTGATGGTAATAGTTTCTGATTGAGTAGCTGAGAGGAAGTCAGTAATTCCTGCTTCATCAACATATCGAACTTCTACATTTGTAAGATCGATAGGAAGTGGCATATCTGCAGCATCAAGATCTTGAGTATCTACATAGATTTCAAAATCTTTTTCTTCTCCTGCTTTTACTACAGTATTGATTCCTGTAAGACGAACAGTGTCATTGTTTGCTCCTCTCCAGTCTGAATCATCATCTACTTTCTTTGTAGCAACTTCTTTACCATCAACTTTTACAGTAATCTTGTCAAAGATGTCGTAGAGATCATCTTCTGCTGGTGCAGTAGATGTATCAAATCTAAGATCCATTCTTTCTACCATTACATCTGAACCATCTTCATCAGCTTCTACTGTAATCTTGTAAGCTTTTTGATCCTTTTTGTCGTCTCGAAGCTTGTCAGCGTGATCTGCTGCTTCTGCATCAATAGAGATGATATCTCCTTCTTCTCCTGAAGTAGTGTCAAATGTTGAGGATGAAGATCCATTTGAAGATCC
>CAZCYC010000038.1:0-4818 GCA_964502915.1 uncultured Candidatus Saccharibacteria bacterium
GAGAGAAAAGCTGAAAAAATAGCGAAAGAATTTGCTGATCAATATATTAGCGTTGAACATCTATTTCTCTCGCTCATGGAGAGTGACGATCATAAAACCCAAGATCTTTTTCATCACTTCAAGCTAGAGAAAAAGGAAATTATTCAGCATATAAAAGAAATAAGAAAAGGTATGAAAATCGATAATAAAAACCCTGAAGAAAATGCAAATATCTTAGAAAAATATGGGGTTGATTACACAAAATTAGCGCGCGAAGGAAAACTTGACCCTGTAATTGGAAGAGATGAAGAAATTCGCCGAATTATGCAGGTGCTTTCGCGGAGAACTAAAAATAATCCAGTTCTCCTTGGAGAACCAGGAGTAGGAAAAACCGCTATTGTTGAAGGTTTAGCTCAAAGGATTGTATCAGGCGATGTCCCAGAATCTCTACGTGATAAAAAAATTATTGGATTAGAAATAGGATCTCTTTTGGCTGGAGCAAAATTCCGGGGAGAATTTGAAGAGCGCTTGAAGAATGTTCTCAAGGAAGTTGAAAAAGAAAATGGGAAGATTATTCTTTTCATTGATGAGCTTCATACGCTCGTTGGAGCTGGTGGTGGCGATGGAGCTGTTGATGCTGGAAATATGTTAAAACCATTACTTGCTCGAGGAAAACTCCATCTCATAGGAGCAACAACATTAAATGAATACCGTAAATACATTGAAAAGGATGCAGCACTTGAAAGAAGATTTCAGCCTGTCTTTGTTGAAGAACCAGACCCAGAAGCGACCCTCGCAATTCTTCGAGGTCTCAAAGATAAATATGAAATTCACCACGGAGTAAAGATTACAGATCCGGCACTCGTAGAAGCGGTTCGTTTATCTAATCGTTATATTTCTGGGAGAAAAGCTCCTGATAAAGCTATTGATCTCATTGATGAAGCTACCTCTGCAATTAAGATACAAATGGAAAGTATGCCAAATGAACTCGATAGCATTAAGCGACAAATTTCTCAATTAGAGATCGAGCTCAAGGCTTTGAAAAAAGAAAAAGACGAAAAGAGTAAGGCAAGGAAAAAGGAAATTGAACAAAAACTTGCTTCTCTCAAAGAAAAATTTGCAGCAGAAAAATCTGCTTGGGAAGAAGAACGCAATATTATTAAAACCATCAGAGACGGAGCAGAAAAAATTGAGCAGTTAAAAATCAAAGAAGAACAAGCAGAACGAAATGCTGACTATGATACGGCTGCAAAAATTAAGTATCAGGAAATTCCTAAAGTAGAAAAAGAAATTGAAGAAGCAAAAAAGAAACTTGATGCTATTCCACCTGAAAAAAGAATTATCCGAGAACAAGTAACAGAAGAAGATATTGCTCAAGTCGTTGCACGTTGGACAGGAGTTCCTGTAAACAGACTGCTTGAAACAGAAGCACAAAGATTACTCCATCTAGAAGAAGAACTCCATAAGCGAGTTGTTGGTCAAGATGAAGCGGTAAGGAGTGTAGCGAAAGCAATTAGGAGATCTCGATCTGGACTCAAGCGAGGTCACAAACCAATTGGTTCTTTTATGTTCTTGGGTCCTACGGGAGTGGGAAAAACCGAATTGGCAAAAGCTCTCGCCCAAGAACTCTTTGATGATGAAAAAGCTCTTATTCGCATTGATATGAGTGAGTATATGGAAAAACATGCCATATCTCGTCTCATCGGAGCACCTCCTGGATACGTTGGCTATGACGAAGGTGGACAACTCACAGAGCCCGTAAGAAGAAAACCTTATTCTGTAATTCTTTTTGATGAAATAGAAAAAGCACACCCAGAATTTTTCAACATCCTCCTTCAAGTTCTTGATGACGGACGCCTTACAGACAGCCAAGGAAGAACGGTTGATTTCAGTAATACCGTAATTATTCTTACCTCAAATATTGGGAGTGAATTCATGCTCGATATTAAGGATAAAGATGAGCGTAAAAAGAAAGTAATGGAAAAAGTACAAAGATACTTTAAACCAGAATTTCTCAATCGTTTAGATGACATCATTCTCTTTGATCCTATCGATGAAAAAATGCTCGATCACATTATTGAAATTCAACTGAAAGATCTTGCAAAATTTGTAAAAGAGGAAAAAAATATTGAACTAAACTTCACTGATCATGCGAAAAAAGCTCTCGCAAAATTAGGGTATGATCCTGCCTATGGGGTAAGACCACTCAAACGAAGTATCCAAACAAATATTACCGACAAACTTGCTGAAGAAATCATTGCAGGAAAAATAAAAGAAGGTGATTCTGTAATCATTGATTACACTGAAAAATCATTCGTGGTGAAAAAAGAAGATTAAAAGGTCGTTTATTAGTTCATACTCAATTGCATGATAAAGTTTATGAAAAAGAAAATTCACATTTCAGAGAAAGGGAAAAAATTTATTAAATGTGGGCTCATCATCGTATTAGTATTGAGTCTTTTCCTTAACCTCTATCTCTATCTTCATTATCAAAGAGGAGATAGAGGGAAAAGCATACTATCTCCTTCATTGAAACAAAAAACTCTTCTCAAAGAAAACAGAGAAGAACAAGGAGAAAAAAGTTTTGGAGTAAAAAAAGAATTTTCTGAATTCTGTATAAATGGAGTGTGCAAGAAAAAGGAGAAAACACTTCCCTTGCACAAAGAAGATATAGAAAAAATGGAGAAAGATTTTTTGAAACAGAAAAAAATAATAGAACAACAAATGCAAGAAATGGAACTACTCTTCCAAAAGCAAAATGAAATCTTTCAAAAAATCTTTCAAGAACATTTTTAAATATCAATAATTTATTATTCGTTATTCATCTAAGTTAAATATTAAAAGCATATGAAGATACAACCATTAGGAGATCGTGTACTTATCAAACGTATTAAAAATAAAGCATCAGAAGAAAAACTTTCTTCTGGAATCTATATCGCAAGAAAAGATAAGGATGAAATCAAAAACCAAGGAATTGTTGAAGCCATTGGTCCTAAATTACAAGAAAAAAAAGAAAAAGGAGAACTTCACTTCTCTCTCGGAGATAAGGTTATCTTCTCTTGGGGAGAAAGTATTGAGATAGATAATGAGACTTATGATCTTATCTCAGAAAATAATATTCTTGCGGTTCTCAAAGAAGAAAAATAAAAAGGTCGTTAATTTATTCATTTAATGTTTATATAAAGTTATTTAATAGATAAAAATTATGGCAAAGAAAGTTGTTTTTAAAGATGAAGCGCGTAAAAAAATGAAAAAAGGAATGGATATTGTAGCTGAAGCAGTACGCGCAACGATTGGTCCTCGAGGAAGAAATGCAATCCTCGATAAAGGATTTGGATCTCCGGCTATTACCAATGACGGAGTTTCCATTGCAAAAGAAATTGAACTTAAAGATAAGATTGAAAATCTTGGAGCTTCAGTAATCAAGGAAGTTGCAAATAAAACAAATGAAAATGCAGGAGATGGAACTTCTACGGCAACTATCCTTACTCACGCAATGGTTTCTGAAGGAATGAAGGTAATCGCTATGGGAGCAAATCCTATGTCGGTTAAAAATGGAATCCAAAAAGCTTCAGAAATGATACGTGAAGAACTTGATAAAAGTGCAACAAAAATTTCTTCTGATAAGGAAATTACTCACGTTGCTTCAGTTTCTGCAGAATCTGAGGAAATAGGAAAAATTATTGCAGAAACAATTCAAAAAGTTGGACACGATGGAGTGATTACGGTTGAGGAATCACAAACCATTGGAATTGAAAGTGATGTGGTGGAAGGTTTAGAATTTTCTCAGGGTTACCTCTCCCCTTATATGATTACCGACCCTGATAAAATGAAAGCTGAACTCAAAAATCCTTATATCTTGGTAACAAACCACAAAATTAATACCATGAAGGAGATTCTTCCTCTCCTAGAATCACTCGTTCAATCAGGGAAAAAAGAATTAGTAATTATTGCAGAAAATGTGGAGGGAGAAGCTCTCGCAACATTCATTCTCAACAAACTGAGAGGAGCAATGCAAATTCTTGCTATAAAAGCTCCTGGATTTGGAGATGCTAAAAAACAAGAACTTACTGATATCGCGATGCTTACGGGGGCAAAATTTGTTGATGCAGATCTCAATATGAAACTTGAAGATCTTGATGTCTTAGATCTCGGTTCCGCAGATAAAGTGATTGCTTCAAAAGATAAAACAATCATCGTTGGCGGAAAAGCAAATAAAAAAGCCTTCGAAGAATATCTCAAACATCTCAGGGCACAAGAAGAAAATATTGAGAGTGAGTGGGAAAGAGAGAAGATTGCGAAGAGAATTGCAAAACTCAGTGGTGGCGTTGCTGTTATCAAAGTTGGAGCTGCTACAGAATCAGAAATGAAATATCTCAAAGATAAAATCGAAGATGCCGTAAACGCAACAAAAGCAGCCTTAGAAGAAGGAATTATTTCTGGAGGTGGAACAGCGCTCGTAAAAATTGCTCAAAAACTCTCTCATAAGAAAATCCAAAACTTTATGGATGAAGAACGTGCTGGGTTTGATCTTGTTCTCAAGGCACTTGAAGCACCACTTCGCCAAATTGCAATTAATGCTGGTCAAGATGATGGAGTTATTATTGCCCATGTTAAAGAAGCTGGCGAACGTGCTGGTTATGATGCAAAACATGAGCGCTATGTGGATGATATGATTAAAGCAGGAATTATTGATCCAGTAAAAGTGACGAAATCAGCAGTTCAAAATGCTGCATCAGCCTCATCCGTATTTCTCACTACGGAGGTAGCAATTAGTGATGAAGTGGAAGAGAAAAATACACTCCCAGCCATGGGAGCAGGAATGCCAGGAATGATGTA
>CAZCYC010000039.1:0-4265 GCA_964502915.1 uncultured Candidatus Saccharibacteria bacterium
ACTTTAAACAATTTGGAATGAGAAACGATAGATTCTTCGCTTCGCTCAGAATGACAAATATTGTTCCTTTTTTTTGTCATTCTGAGTGGAACGTAGTGGAGCGAGGAATCCAAACGTTAAAATATCAAGCGCTTTAATATTTTAAACAATGGATTCCTCGACAGGCTCGGAATGACAGAGAGAAACAAATGAGAATGACAGAGTGGGGTAGATTAGAATGATAAAGAGAAGTAAATTGGTGGAATGGCAGAGAAAAATAAATGAAAAACAGGCGCGGGCTTCGCCCGCGCCTGTTTTTCATTTATCGCTCTCTTAAAAATGGAGTTGATCCTTTAAAAACTGCATCTGTTCTTCAGTAATAGGAATAAAACACTTTCTCAATTCTGTTCCATGTGTTTGGTTCTCATAGTAATTGATAATATGTTGCTCTCCTAAATTTAATTTTTCTTCCAAAAGAGCAAGAGCATCCTGTATTTTTTGATCCGCTAAGGACCCAAGCTGATTTTCCGCATCAATCTCAAAAAGATATTGTCCGTTTGACAATTTATCCAAGCTTAAACTAAGATCACTCAAAAAACTATTTTCTGCTCCCAAGAAATTTTTCAAAGGAGCAATTTGTTCAGGAAGTGCTGTTCCAGAGAGAGCATCCTTTAATTCTTGAGTCAGCGGAACTGGATTTTCAAAAAGTTTTGCACTTGTTTCATCAAGTGTAAATATTTCCAAATTATGAGTACTTCCTGATACTTCAGCTCCACTGCTTTCTAAAGTATGATTGGATATCTCTTCGTGAGGGAGCTGAGTTACTACTTCCTGATTTGGAATACTCGTATCAATAGGATCAAGATGATCCACTTTGAACGGGTTGAGTGCTGTTCTCTCCGCTTGAGCTATTTTATCTGGATCAAAACTTGTATCTACCGTATAACCATGCTCTAAACTCCCCTTGATATCTACAAGATAATCTTTTCCATCAAGAGCACTAATATCAATGAGATGTGTGTAAGTCTCTCCATTAAATCCTTCCTTAAAAATAATTTCTGGATTTTTTTCTATTTCCTCAATAGGAAGCGATCTTAATTCAGGAAAAGTGAGATCACTATTCTTTTCAAGGTAACGATCAATAAGTCCATCTCCATGTTTATCAATAATGAGATGCCATCTCTGCCCGTCAAAAACTTTATAGAAAGCTGTTTTTACTTCTTTCTCTGACTCGTCATATTGCACAAAAGCCTCTAATCCATTAGCTGTTTTTACACGATAAAGATGATCTCCAAGATATTCTCCTTTATGGAGATGCTCTGTAGAAGTATGAATATGATTTTCTACAATCTGCTGTTCTCCTCCGTGAGAAGGTGAAGCAACCTCGTGAGTAGCCCTATGATCATCATAAGCATCATAATGATGCATTTCGGTATGACTTTCTCCTAAATCAATAGGATGAGCTTTCATTTCATACTCATAATAATCCTTTCCTCTGTTCGCAATAGATTCTATTTGCTTCCCTTCATAAGGAGAACCGAAGCTATGCTTTTCAATGAGTCTTCCTCCTTTATATACTCCGTTTTCTAAATGCCCACCTTTAAACTCAGTTAAGACAGCTTTTCCAGTATCAGGGTCAATCTTAATATCAATAGCAACTCCTTTCCCGTCAATCACTCCAACCATGGAGCCATCGTCTTTGATGTATCCAAATTTTTGTGTAATTTCCTTGAGTTTATCAAGTGGTATTTTATCTCCCTTAATACCAAAATGTTCACGTAAATCAGGACGCTTTTCAAGAATACGCTTAATTGCATGCGAATACCCTTCTCCTTTATGGATGAGATTATCATCAGAAATTCCTTCAAATGGATTTTCTTCATGGTTTGCAGAAATATGATCGAGAGAGAGATCTTGCTCTGTACTATTCTGACCTTGAACCTTATTAAGGGCATCTGGATGTCGTGGAGAACTATGATGATCAAAATATCCTGCACCTTTCAAAAAATGTCCTGTGCTGTAAGAGAAAAGAAGAGCGGCGGCAAACTGAATCACTCGTTTTAGTTTATTTTTTTTCAATGCTTTTGCGTCAAAATTATCAAGAAGCTTATCTCTCCTCTGTTTATATGCTTCAAGCTGCGTACTACTCAATGCTTCTCCTCTTGCATATTTTTCTCTAAGCTGCAAAAGTCGCTTTCGCGAATCTCCTCTCCATCGATCAAAAATAGTTCCAGCACTTTCCGCCCCAACAAAACCAGCAAAACTTTTTGCGGTAAAATATCCTGCTCCCAGCACAGCCCCACCAGAAACAAGACCAAGACTCGAAGCAAGGACACCCATCGTTGCAGAAATTCCTAATCTTCGTAATAATTTCTTTCTCTTTTTTGGGTCTGCTAAACTTTCTTTCAAATGGGTAAAACGACGCCCTGTTCGTTTCCAAAACTTCTTAAGCAAATCTTCATTCCTTATTTTCAGCTCAAAAAGTCGCTTATCAATATCTTTAAGCTTCTTTTCCTCAAGGCGAATTCTCTCATTAAGTCCTGCAATATCTTTATCCCCTTTTATTGTATCAAGAACTCGCGTAAAAAATCCTCGTTTTCCCTTCGCTTTTTCCTGTAATATTCTCTGCTTCTCTTCTTCTCGTTTTGCAATCTTTTGCTCTGCAAGCTTTTTTGCATAGCTCAAATGAATATGTTCAAACTGGGCTATTTGATCTTCATACTCTTCTGACCCCTTCTCGATACCTTTCTCTTTGAGATAATTTTCAAAAAATTTCCGATCATAAGTCGATAGCTCAGCAATGAGTTTTTCAAGATTTTCAATTTCTTTCGTGTCTCCACGCTTCTTCGCTTCCTCTAAGCGCTGTTTTGCAGATACAATTTCTCCTCCATAATCGAAACCAAGCATTTTCAAATCTCTCAATTTCTGTTCCCTAAGAGAAAGTGTTTTTTTTGTATCTTTATTATTTTTACTTGCTCCTCGATCCAAGCTGGCGTTATCTTGATGGTCTTGTCCCATTTGTTCAGCTCGTTCAGTTTTTTCTTCCTGTGTATTTTGTATCTCTTTATTTACAGATTTTTCTCCATCTTTTTCACCAGCTATTTTATCTAAACGGAGATGGATACCCATTTTTGCAGCTCTTTCCTTTAATGCTTCAAAAGCAGCAAGAAAATCTTCTTCTGAACGAATTTCTTTTTTAATTTCATTTTTATGGTCATCCGTTTCTTTACCATCTCTGCCTCCCCCCTTTGTATGAGCAGCATCTTTGTGAAAATCATTATGCTCATAGTTTGTTCTTTCCGTTACTGGTTTATAGAATTCTCCATTCTTTCCGTCAAGAATTTTATGGATAACATCATCTCCATAAACAATCTTTTCTCCGTCTGATTGTTGAGTAAGTGTTCCTTCTTCATTAAAATTCGTGACAATTCTCTTCCCTTCACCATCAAACTCAGTCATCTTTTTTAAAAAGTATCTTCCGTCTTTTCCTAATTCATAAGTTGTAAGTGTTCCGTCCTTTGCCTTTACCACAACACGCTTTTTCCCGTTTTTTGTGGTATAAATCTTATCCCTTTTTGGATCAAATTGCATATCAATAAGAGCTTCTATTTCTTTCATGCTCATTTCCCCATAAAAATTACGCTTCAAATAATCAATCTCATCTTGGGAAAGGAGGTGAGGGTGGATATTCTTTTGTTGTTCTTTCAGCTTTTTTCTTTTTCTCCTTTTTTTCACCCCATAAATACGATCAAGTGTTGCGTCATCAATACCCATTGCTTTATAAAGTTTTTCTTTAGCTGGACTAGGTTTTTGTTTCTTTTCGTTTTCTGGGTTCAAAGAAAAAATTTCATCATATTTTTCTTGTTCATTTATTTTTGGAGAAGCAGAAAAAACTTCGGTATATCTCTTAATTCTTGGCCTTTTTCCTTTCTTTTCATCTTTTTCAGAAGGATCTCCCTGATTTTCTCCCTTTCCTACTTCTACGAGAAGTTTTTCAATAGTCCCTTGATAAGTTTTGAGTTTTTCTTCATATCTTTTCTGTTCTTTACTATTTAAACGCCCCTTTTGAAGGGTATCTACTATTTCTCGATAGCTTTCCAAAAAACCATTTATTTTAATAAAATCTTCAGAGGAGATCTTTCCTTCTTGCTTGAGCGATTGTAACATTTCTTTTCCTTCTCGGAAAAAAGCTTCTCTTTTTAACTTTAAAAAGTTTGGATCACGAAATGATGAAAATGTTTTTTCTTTAGTCATGGTAATATTAGTATATCATAAAGTGATTAATG
>CAZCYC010000040.1:0-4158 GCA_964502915.1 uncultured Candidatus Saccharibacteria bacterium
TCTTTGAATATTTTCTCTCAAAAAACTAAAAAAATAGGGGTGTTTTTTTTGTATAAAAAAAAGAGAAAAAATAAGCAGCATGAGAAAAAACAAAACAAATTTAGTTATTTTTTCCATCATAGATGATTTTTTTCTTTATCTTTCTTATGGTGTGGCATTTTTTCTTTTAATTCCTTTACATACTCTTGAAGAGAGAGTGTATCATCATCTTCATCTTTATGAGTAAGTTCATATTTTTTCCTTATCTGAAGGGTTAAATATGCAATACTAAAAGCAAAAATGAGTACATAAATATTTCTCCATAGCGTTGGCATTTCTAACAACGGAAAGATAAAGAGAAAAATAGTTCCAATCAAAATTCCATTAAAATAACTTTTCATATGCTTAGTATCTTAACACAAAAATAAAAAACACTCCAACAGAGGAGTATTTTTATTATGCTTCTTCTTTCTCTTTCTTCGTTTCTGTTTTTTCTAGCTCTTCTGTTTCTTTATTATCACTCTCAGCAGAATTTCCTTTTTCCCTATAAAAATCCTTTAATTGAAGATAAAGTTTTACAGCAACTAATGAACTGAGCGGAATCGTTATAAACAAACCAAGAAAGAGCGCTAAAATACCTAATGCATTAAGAATGGCGAGAAGGAATATCACAAGAAAAATTTTCCATCGATAACCTTTTGTCATTTTCCAACTCGTCTCAAGCGCCTCTATAATACCTAGATTTTTGTCTTCGATAATGAGATACCTTGCAGCAAAAAATGCTAAAGCAATAATAACTCCAGGAATAATGAAGAGAATAAGTCCAAACCCAATAGCAAGAGAAGCAAGAATACTTACAAGAATAATTTTAACGAAATGTCCAAAAGACTGGACTCCATAAAAAAGATCTTTGAACTTTGCATCTTCTCCTCTTGCAAGTTTCAATAAATACTGAATATAACCAATGGAAAGATAAGCTTCAATAAAATAACCAATAAGAGCAAGTGTTGAGTTGTCTATATTTTTTGGATTAAAAATTGTGCTCACAATACCTAAAATAATGAGCATAAGAGTAAGGTTGAGCCAATTTTTTTTATAGATAACCCATGCATCTTTTAATAAATTTTTAAAACATATTTTTTTCATAGCGTTTTCATTTTAGCATAAAGAAAAAAAATGAAAAACGGCGCCGAGCTTTGCTCGGCGCCGTTTTTCATTTTGCTTATCTTAATCTTTATTTTTCATAAGTGGGAAAAGATAGTATCACGAAGATTTTTCTGCTCCGTAAGAATTCCTACTAAACGATCAATCCCAATTCCTGTCCCAGTCATAGGCGGCATCCCATACTCCATTGCTTCAAGAAAAGCGTAATTCATCGTCATCGCCTCATCATCTCCTGCTTTTCTCGCTTCTAACTGTTGTTCAAGTAATTTCCTTTGAGTAATAGGATCAACCAATTCAGCATAATGATTTGAAAGTTCAAACCCTGCAAGCACTAATTGGGCAACTTCAGCTGTTCCATCTTCATTTTGTATTGCAAGTGGTTTAAGTTCCCCGGGATAGTGAAATACCCACGTAGGATTCTTTATCTTCTTTCTTGCACTCTTTTTCCAAATAGAATCAAGTAAATTTCCACGAGACATCCGTTCTACCTCTTCTTTTTTTTCTCCGAGCTCTATAGCTTTTTCTCGTAAAGCATCATCGCTTGCTTGTTTTGCATCAAACCCTGTATTTTCTTGAATGAGTTGAAAAAAATCTTTTTTCTCCCAAGCTCCAGAAAAATCAATTTCAATTTCTTCTCCACTACTATTTTCAATTTTAAACTGAGTTTTTCCTAAAACATCCTGAGCAAGCGTTTTAAGCATCTTCTCAGTAAAATGAATGTTATAATCTAAATCTCGAAAAGCGCGATACCACTCAATCATGGTAAATTCCTGCATATGAGTTGGGTCAGAACCTTCATTACGAAAAGCCCTTCCTATTTCATAAACCGCAGGATAACCACCAGCCATAATCATCTTGTGTTCAGCTTCAAGAGAAATTCTCAAAACAGCGTGCATATCAAAATCATTGTGGTAAGTTTGGAACGTTTTAGCCATAGCGCCAGAAGCCTGATTTTGCAAAATAGGCGTCTCTATCTCAAGAAAACCTTCCTTATCCAAAATTTCCCGTATCTTTGAAATAATTTTTGCTCGTATTTGAAAACGACGAAAAGTATCTTCATCACTGAGAAGATCTAAATAACGTTTTCTATACTTCTCTTCTTTATCCTGAAGCCCGTGCCATTTCTCAGGTAATGGTAAAAGAGATTTTCCTAAGATGAGAAAGTCCTCCACAAGCATAGATGCTTCCCCTCGTTGAGTTCTAAAAAAACTCCCATAAAATTGAACAAAATCGCCAATATCAAATAATTTTTCAAAAATTTTCATTTTTTCTTTTCCTAAGACATCAGCCTTCAATACAACTTGAAATTTTCCTGTTCCATCAAAAATTTTAACGAAAGAGATTTTACCAGCTCCTCGTTTTACTAAAATTCTCCCAAGAATATGTTTTTTTTCTCCACTTATCTCAAGCTCATTAAACTTTTCTTTTAGTTCAGCAATACTTAAATCTTGTTTTATCTTTGACGGGTGGATATAAGGATCCATACCCAATGCTCGTATTTTTTTTATTTTTTCTATACGAATTTTTTTAATTTCATCTTCTCGTGACATACCTTGAGAGTATAGAATGTTCAGACTTAAGATGCAAGAAAAAAGAAGCTTTTGCGCTCCTCCTTTATATTTTTTTTAAAAAAAATTAAGCGATAATTTTTTTAATTTGATATTTTACTTTTCCCTTAGGGGTTTCCACTGAAATTTCATCTCCCTCTCGATGACCCAAAAGGCTTGAACCAAGCGGCGAAGAAAAACTTATTTTACCTAAAGAAAAATCTGCTTCTTCATTTCCTACAATTTGATATTCCTTTTCTTCATTTTTTTCTATATTGAAAACTAAAACTTTTGAGCCAAGCATCACTTCTCCATTCTTTGACCCCTCAACAATAACTGCATCCTTGAGAATTGCCTCAATTTGTGCAATACGCGCCTCATTTTTTCCTTGGTCATCTTTCGCACTATGATATTCTGCGTTTTCAGAAAGATCCCCAAGAGACTTAGCAAAAGCCAAACGTTCAAGGATTTCCTGTCGTTTTTCTCCTTTTCTATATTGCAACTCTTTTTCAAGTTCTGCTTTCTTTTCCTGTGTTAAAAATTCTCCTTCTGTCTGCATAAGTGATATATTACTAATCTCATTTTAAAAGACAAGAGTTCAAAAATACAAATGAATATCTCTATCTATTTTCTAAATGAAAAATTAAAAAAGAAATTGAAAAAGAAGCATAGCTATGGTCCCAAAAGAAATAATGGTTGCAGAAGTTTTTTCCGAAAGATACTCCTGAGATTCAGGAACAATGTCAGAAAAAAGTATCCAAAGCATAGCTCCCGCAGCAAAACCAAGCCCAAATGGAACATAGGAACGAAGAGAAGAAATAAAAATATAAGCTGGGAGTGCAAAGATAGGCTGTGGCAATGAAGTGAAGATACTCCAAAAAGAAGCCTTTTTCCAAGACATACCTTTCCCAACAAGGGTAGCACTCACAGCAATTCCTTCTGGAATATTATGCACGGCAATAGCAAGAGCCATAATGATACCAAACTTCATATCCCCAGCAAATGAAGTTCCTATCCCAATTCCCTCTGCAACAGAATGCATTGTCATAACAATGATAAGAAGAAAAGAAGATTTTAAGGCTGGAGAAATTTTCATTTTTTTAATAAAGTGAAAATCCCTTTGGGTAGAAAATTTTTCATCAAGAAGACCATAAAAATAAATAGCAAAAATCCCAAAGAGCATCCCTAAAATACTCTTTATAAAATTCATTGTTGTCCCTTCAACAATAAGAGTGATGCTCGCTCCAAGCATTAAGCCAGCTGCAATGGCATTTGCAAATGAAATAACTCGTGGTGTTATTTTTTTGATGAAAGCAAAAGGGAGAGCCCCTAAGCCCGTAGCTAATGCAGTAAGCAGTGCATAAAAAAATACTAAAAATAAATCTGACATAGCTTGAATATTATACTTTCACAAGAAAAAAACTAAAGTTCTGAGAAGAAATTTGGTTTATTTTCTTTAAGAAGATCA
>CAZCYC010000041.1:0-4003 GCA_964502915.1 uncultured Candidatus Saccharibacteria bacterium
AAAAATATGGGAGAAAAAATTTTAAAAGAAATCCTCGAAAAAAGGATTTCTGGATATATAGATTATGATAGAAATATTATCTATATATCTCTGAATTCAACAAATTTTTTGGGCTACCCTATTACCAAAATGGTAGCCAAAAAATATGAAAATTATAGCCATGTGCCAGCATGGCTAATAGAAAAAATTGTATGGGGAGAATATCCCCTATTCTTAGTGGAAAAGAAAAAAACCAAGGATGGGAAAGGGGATTTTTGGGTGATAACAAAATTCACCCATAAACCCAGAAAACAACAGATACAGTTCAAATCTGTTGTTATCCCTATAAATGTCGCAGATTTTTTTTCAGAGCTTTACGAAAAGCTTGAAAAAATTTCTGAATATTCTGGAGAAGAAGCAGCCCAAAAATACTGGGAGGGTCTTCTCGAGCATGAAGGAGGATATGAAAAGTTCCTTCTTAAAATTTTTAATCTAAAAAAAATAAGAAAACTCGATGAATACATAAACATCGAGTTATAAAATATTAGAGAGATTAATTTCTCTCTTTTTCTTTTTTCAAAAGCCACTTCCCATGCCGAAAAGAAAAAATGATATCTCCGTCTTTGCAAGTATTTAATTCTTTAATTCCAAGCTCATCTAAATTCTTTAAAACCTCAATATGTGGGTGACCATAGCTATTATGACAAGCTACAGAAATTACCCCATACTGCGGATGTACATCTCTCAAAAAATCTTTCCCACTCGAATTGCGTGAACCATGATGCCCAAGCTTTAAAATATCGGAGTGCAAAACTCTTTGAGGATAAAAAGCTATGAGTTTTTTCTCAACATTTTTACTTGCATCGCCTGTAAAGAGGAAAGATTGTCCTCCATAATCAAGTTTGATAACAAGTGACATATCATTTGCATCTACCCCTTTTTGAAGAAAAGGTGGATAGAGGATCCTGAGATAAAAATTATCATCAAGCCATATCTTTTCCCCAGCTTTCCCTTGATGACTATCAATATGGTATTCTCTTACTTTTTGCGCAAGTTCACGATATACTGGCGAGCCAGCAAGTAGATCAGTATAGATAAATTTTCCTATCTGAAATTCATCAAGGAGAGTTGTCATCCCGCCAATATGATCAAGATCAGGGTGTGTTGCGATAAGTAAATCAATGTTTCGCTTTCCTATTGGTAAATAGCGCGCCACTTTCTCTCCAATATTTTCATATTTTCCACTATCAATTAAAGCAACTCTCCCATGGGGGCTCATAATGAGAATGCTATCTCCCTGCCCAACATCAAGAAAGACAACCTTTGGAGATGGAGGGAAGAGAATTTCTCTGCTAAAGAAGTAGAGGGCCAAAATTGCCATAGAGAGCGTAAGAAGATAAAAAAAATATTTACGCAGAAAAGAAAACATAGTTAATATTATACAAAAAAAGAGCAAAGATGCTCGTTATTTTTTTAAAAAATCTAAATATGCTGAAATAATTTTTTTTACCACCGTTTCTAAATCATTTTCTGGGAGTCCCGTGTTAATCACTAAATCAAAATGCTTATGGTCGGTATGATCTATCCCGTAGAGTTTTTGATACCTCTTCTTATCACTCTCATGGCGTTCAAGCATTTCTCGCTTCATTTCTTCAATATTTCTCGTATGTTCAGATTCCATGCGAGATTCATTTGTTTCTAAATCATAAAACATACGCTGCGCGGCAATCTCTGGGTCAATTTCGAGAAAAACCTTAAAAGAATTAGGAATCCAATGAAACGCAAGTCGAGAGTCAATTACAACATTTTCTTCATCTCCCATTTTTCGTAATTTTTCATCAATATCATAATCAATACTTGGGTCTGATTCAGCAGCGATCATAAGTTCCTTAATAGACATTCCACGTTCTTTAGCAACTTTCCGTAAAAAATCTCCAGATGAAAAATGTCGCATGTTAAGCAATTTTGCAATTTTCTTTGCTGCAGAACTTTTGCCACTCCCTAATTTCCCAGCAATAGTAATAATCTTTTTGGTCATAGATTGATTTTATCACAAAGAAAAAAGCTCGCAAAAATATGTTAAAATAAAACTATGTTTATTAGAGTAAAAGCCTACCCACAAGCGAAAAAAGAAAAACTCATTCAGAAAGGAGAAAATCATTTTGAAATTTATGTAAAAGAAAAAGCTGAACGAAATCAAGTAAATAAAAAAATACAAGAAATTTTAGCAAAACATTTTCAAAAAAAAGAAAATCAAATCCATATTATTTCTGGGCACAAGAGAAGCTCTAAAATCATAGAATTGCGAGAGTAGAGAGAAAATACGGCGGCCTCCTTTGGAGGCCGCCGTATTTTTCTCTTTTCATTTCATATAAATTTATTTTTTTAGAGGTGGCTTCCTAAAAAAAGTTTTTTTCTCGGAAAAATTCTTTTGTTCTGAAACATTTTTTCCTCTATCATTTTGATATTTTAACTTAGGATCCACGGGGATATAATACTTCTGTTGCTCTGGGCTTTGGTGGGTTGGAGCCATCCCATTTCCAACTGGAGATATGCCAGAATGAATCCCAGTAGTCCGTCTAAAAAACTTATGCTTATGGTATTCATAATAGAAAAACCTAAGAATGAAGAAAATGAGTGCGAGGAAAAGAATGGTAAAAAATAATTTTGTATAGTTAGGCCCTGTTCCAACTCTTGCAGAACTATAAATACCAGCTTTCCTGTCATAGGGATTATGATAACCAGGGTTATAGTGATAAGAAACAACTTCGCCCCATTCATCATCTTTTGTTGCACTCTTTTGCGATACCTTAGCTTCCTTATTTTTTTCAAAATTAGCTTGTTTTTTTTCGTTTTTTTGCAAAGACCCTTGTACAAGATGATCTTTGCCATCTTTATTTTTTATTTGTGTTCCCTCTTTTGGAGAATGTACAAGCTGGGTATTACCTTCCTTGCTCTTCTTTGAATCCCCCTCTTTCGTTCCCCAAAGCCAATGCCAAAAGTTTGAAAATGATGAAAATGGTGAACTAACCCCAGTAGAACCATTACTTCCATCTGAGACATAAGTATTGGTGGTCTTTTGTGTTTTAGTTTGAACTGAGTGATCATATGCATTGAGCATTTCTTCTAATTTACGATACGCCTCATTATTTCCTTGTTTCTGAACATTCTGACTTCCAAGTTTCTCTTCTTTTTTGGTAGTAAAACTCTTAATTGTTCCCTTCACTTCATCACC
Organism: uncultured Candidatus Saccharibacteria bacterium; assembly: GCA_964502915.1. Classification (GTDB taxonomy): domain Bacteria; phylum Patescibacteriota; class Minisyncoccia; order Phycocordibacterales; family UBA1006; genus UBA1006. The sequence continues at coordinate 3,215 of CAZCYC010000041.1, forward strand.
TTGAAAAGAAAGTGCTGTCCGGTAGTAGTATGTTTTTCCTGGTTGCAAAGAATCAACAATCTGAGAAAACACATAATCACCAGGAACAGCCGGTGTTGGAGGAGTTTTCTGATCTAAATGACTTAATTTTGTTCCATACTCAAACCAAAGCTCAGGGAAAACTTCGCTCGTATGATCAAAATGAAGCGAAAGCATTCCTCTTAGGAGAGCTTCATGGTTCGTAATATTCTCTGCCGGAAGGGTATCAAAAGAAATAAAATCAGCAAAAACTGAAAAAGGAAGAAGCACTAAAATGATAAAAAATATTTTTATTTTCTGTTTCAACAACATACTATTTATGATAGCAAAGATAGAGAATACTTGCCAATTTTTTTACGCTTAATTCTGACACTACAAGCTCCTGTCCCTAATTGCTTTCCAATATGGTGAACTAATGAACGAATATAAACCCCAGAACTTACAGAAAATACTGCAGAAAGAATAGTTACTTCATCCTGCAAGGCTTTATGTTCTTCGTAGCATTGATTCCATGTTGATAAAATTTCCTCCTGACGAAAATCTCCTTTTACTTTTTTTATTGCTACTTGTGTTTCTTGATAAAAAGTAGAAAAAGACTTTTGTTCGGAACGAAGAAAACGAGCATGAAAAACAAACCCTTTCTGCTTTGGAATAGAAATTTTTGCTATATTTCGCTCCCTTGCCCAAACAAAGAGTGGTTTTCCAGAAACAGGACGTGAAGAAAAGGGTGGGTATGGCAAAGAAACTTCTCCTTGATAAGCAACAATAAGT
>CAZCYC010000042.1:0-4000 GCA_964502915.1 uncultured Candidatus Saccharibacteria bacterium
AGAGATTGTTTTGCCTACCAAGCAAAATTATTTCTCAGCAGATGAGAAATAAGCCTCTGTGCCTAATCTGATTCCAAAGAGTGCTCTCTTTTTTCAAAAGAGAGAAATGAGGTGGAACCGCGGTTCTCAAAAGAGTCGTCCTCATATAAAAGGAATATTTCCTTTTATATGAGGACGACTCTTTTTGCCTCAATAAAAATTATTCAGCAAACTAACTTTCATTCATATAATTATGGCAACGATAGAAGAAAAACGACATTCTCTTGCACACCTGCTTGCAGCAGCAGTGCAAAAACTTTATCCTGAAGCAAAAATTACCTTAGGTCCAGCAATAGAGGATGGTTTCTACTACGATATTGATTTTGGAGAAGATAAAATCAGTGATGCTGATTTAAAAAAAATCCAAAAAACAATGAAAAAAATAGCAAATTCTTGGACAACATTCACTGGTGAAAAAGTGAGTAAAGAGGAAGCATTGAAACGCTTTCAAAATAACCCTTACAAAAAAGAACTCATTGAAGAGATTAGTAATCGCGGAGAAGATATCACACTCTATACTTCTGGAGATTTTACCGATCTCTGCCGTGGTGGACACGTCCAAAATTTTAAAGAAGAAGTGAATATGGATGCATGGAAACTCGATCGCATCGCAGGAGCTTACTGGCGTGGAGACGAAAAGAATCCTATGCTTACACGCATCTATGGAATTGCTTTTGAAACAAAGGAAGAACTTGATGCATATCTCCAAAAAAAAGAAGAAGCAAAGAAAAGAGACCATCGTAAACTTGGGAAGGAATTGAAACTCTTTACTTTTTCTGAACTCGTAGGGCCAGGGCTCCCCCTCTTTACACCAAAGGGAACAAAAATTCGTGAGCTCATCACAGAAGAAATCTGGAAGTTACAAAAATCTTTCGGTTGGAAAAGAGTGACCATTCCTCACATTACAAAAAAAGAACTCTATGAAACTTCTGGACACTGGGAAAAATTTGCTGATGACCTTTTTAAAATAAAAGGAAAAGGTGAACAAACTTTCGTGATGAAACCTATGAATTGCCCACACCATACCCAAATATTTAAAGCTTTTCCAAAATCTTATCGTGATCTGCCGGTGCGCTATGCAGAAAATGGCGTTGTCTATCGTGATGAGCAAGCAGGAGAACTTCTCGGTTTAGCTCGCGTGCGCTCCATCACACAAGATGACGGGCATGCCTTTGTGCGTCCAGATCAAATTAAAGAAGAAGTAAAAAATATCGTATCCATCATCAAACAATTCTATAAAAAATTAGGAATGCTTGATGAAAACTATTGGGTTTCCCTTTCTGCAATGGATCCAAAAAACCCAGAAAAATATATGAATGAAGATGGAATTTTTGAAAAGGCAGAAACAATCCTCGAAGAAATAGCACAAGAAGAAAACCTCCCTTATAAAAAAATAGAGGGAGAAGCTGCCTTCTATGGACCTAAGCTTGATTTTCAATTTAAGGATGCTCTCGGACGTGAATGGCAATTAGGAACCGTGCAATTAGATTTTTCTATGCCGAAACGATTTCAACTCCAATACACCGATGAACACGGGGAAAAACAAACTCCAGTAATGATTCATCGTGCTATTGCGGGGTCTTTGGAACGATTCATGGCTGTAATATTGGAGCATTTTGCCGGCTGGCTCCCCTTCTTTCTCGCACCAACACAAGTAGCTGTTATTCCAGTTAATAATGAAGCTCATGGCATTTACGCTCAAGAAATTTTTGAGGAACTCAAGAAAGCAAATATTCGCGCAGAACTTTGGAACGATAGCAAAGAAAATTTTGGGAAAAAAATTCGACGCGCAAAAACAGAGAAACTCCCCTACTGGATTGTGTTAGGAGATGAAGAAATGAAAAATAATACGATAACCTTGGAATCAAAAGATAAGCAAGAAAAAAATATAAAACTCAAAGAATTTCTTGGAAGAATAGAAAAATAAAAAACTTGTAAAAAAATCATTTCTCATATTATAGAGAACATTATGGGAAAACGAATAAATGCCGTTGGGAATATGAAAACAACAAAGTCCCACAAAACCGCAAAACGATTAGCAATTAAAAAAGAAATGCTTGCACAACGAGCATTGAAAAGAAATAATCGAAATTATGGAAAAAAACTTTCAGCTTAAACTGAAAGTTTTTTCTTTTCTTGCTCTCGCAAAAATCGTAAAGCAACGAGCACTGACTCTTGAGGAATGATTTCATTCGCCTCAATCATTTTCCATAATTCATCTATTCCAAGCCAACGTCTTTCCAAAATATAATTTCCTAAACGATGATCTGGGTTCTTCTTTTGTTTTTCGAGCTCTTGAGTATTTTCCGCAAAAAACACAAAAACTTTTTTAGAGCGAAAAAATTCTTGAAAGGTATAATAATGAATCCAACGACTACTTTTCATTTGTAATTCCTCTGCGAGTTCCTCTTGAGCATGTTCTAAAATACTCAACCCTCCTTTATCAATTCCCCCGCTCACAAATTTCCAAAAAGCACGATCATAATAATGGATGAATTCTTTAATGAGTAAAATCCTATTTTTTTCTCGGTCATAAGGAATGACAATAACAATCCCCTTCATATACCTCCGAGGACAAAATTTTTTACAATGCCAACGCTTAATATTTCTCCTCATTTTTTCCAAAAAAAGCATAGAATTATCTTAGCATAAAAATAACAATCTGTTATAATAGTCGTGTTATGCATATAGAATTATTAACCATATTTATTTTACATAAAATTAGTTTTATCCTCGGAGTTATTGGAACCCTCATTATTCTCGTGGGAACTTTTGACGGACTCTTCATTTACATAAAAAATAGGAGAAATTTTCAAAAAATCCGCTATGTTATAGGGAAACATATTCTCCTTGGTTTAGATTTTCTCGTAGTGAAAGACATTATTGAAACCGTATTTCTTAAAGGAAGTGATATTCATGTGATGGATATCGTGCTTCTTATCACTATTGTAGCTATTAGAATTGCTCTTACAAACCATACAATGAAAGGAATTCAAGAAATGCGAATAGAAATGGAACGATCTAAAATTCACCAAAAAGCAATAGATGAAGAGTTAGAACAGATAGAAAGAGAAGAATATGATCTCGTGGAAAAAGTAAAAGAGCTTAAGCAGAGTAGTATAGATTCTCTTGAAAAGAGAAAAGAATTAGAAGAGAGAATCGAAAAAATCCTTAAAAGCTTAAAAGAAAAATAAAAAAGAGTTTTAAAAACTCTTTTTTATTTTTCTTGATTCCCTTTTTTACAACCTTGATAACAAGCCTCTTTTGCCCCAGCATCTGGAATAGCTCCACAAACTTGATCGCAGTTCATATTTCCCATACTTACAGGGAGATGCTTTGTCGTTTTTTGAGTATCAATTTGCTTATTCTCTCCACCCATAAGATGGTTCATATCTTTAAATTGAATATCTTTTGGTTTCTGGAATACACGCTCATCTATTTTCCATTCTTGGCAATCTACTCCGGGAGCTTGATAGTGATTTTTTACCAAATCATCAATATCGATAGGAGCGTCTTCGCGAGAAGCTTGACTCTCCATAATCATTCCCGTTTGAATTCCATGGAACTGCATACCAGATCCCCAGAGATACGCTTTTTTTTCATCATCAATCATATGTGTCTCTCTGTCTGGCATATTCTGATAAGAAGAATGGGAATCAAAACGTAAAAGATTCTTTTGAGTATCAAAATAAATGGTATTTTCCATACTTCCAAGACCATTCATTGTCACTTTCTGCACACATTTTACCCCACCCTGATAACGAGCATCAAAAAGAGTATGCCTTTCTGTTTTTTCCTCAGCATTATTATTTTTGGTATGAGAAAAAATAAGACTTCCTAAACCTAAAACGAGTAAAGCAAGAAAAAACCACAAAACTTTTTTAGTTTGTATTATCATAAAATGAAAAATTATAAAAACGAATAAATTTTTCTCATGAGCAAAAATGAAATTGCTCTCAAA
>CAZCYC010000043.1:0-3972 GCA_964502915.1 uncultured Candidatus Saccharibacteria bacterium
TAATCAACTGAAATGTAATTCCCAGAACAGCACCCCAAAGCAAACCAAAGCCATAATGTGCGGAAAGATACGGCCAAAGAATAAATTCTCCAGAACCAATACCTAAGGCAATCGCTAAAAAAGCAGGTCCAAAACCTTTAAAGATTTTTTCTTCTAATTTAGGAAAAAATATTTCCTTTATTCTTTGTGTCATAATAACTTATATTCTAACACACAAAAAAAACACCTCTCGGTGTTTTTTATTACTTAATCTTGTAGGTAATCGTAACGGTAGATTTAATTTCATTTTCCCCCACAGGAAGAGATGGAGCATAGGCAGCATCTTCTGCTATGGCTACTGATTTTGCCATCATAAGATTATTACGATACACGGGTTGATATCCTCCAGATTGATCATTAAAGGAAACAATTTTTCCTAATTTTACTCCTAAATCAGAAGCGAGTCTTTTTGCCTTTGCCTTTGCTTTTTTAATGGCTTTGAGGCGAGTTTCTTCCTTCAACTTTTCCGGATCATCAATAACGAGATTTGGGCCATTGAGATTTTCCACGCCATTTTCTGCAAAAAGTGTAAGGGCTTCTGGAACTTTTTCTAAATCACGAAGCTTCACATTGATATTTTGACTTACACCAAAACCAACCTGCACACGCTTTTGATTATTTCCAGGAAAATAAACCGTTCCGTCCGGAGCCACCTCTTCTTTATTCTTCACTTGCACCCATTCATACTTTGGATAAATGTTATAGGATGCGGTTTTGATATCTTTTTTATCAACTCCCAATTTTTTTAAGCCTGCTAAGATTTTTGCAACTTTTTCATTGATAACTTCTTGTGCCTTTTTAGGATCTTTCGCTGTTTCTTTCACCGTGAAAGAAAAATTAGCAACATCCGGACTTGCAAAAATTTTAGCTGTTCCTGTCACAGAAATCGTATTTTCTTCATAACGCTGATTTCCTTTCATAACAAAAATAGTGAGAGCAACAGCAAGAATAGATAAAATGATTAAAAATAATGCTCCTGCATATTGGAGAGCTTTCGTATGTAAATTATTCATAGCCTTTTTATTATACACGATTTTGAAAATTATCCTTCTTTCTCATTAACATGCACTCCTCTACTAAAAAAATTCATAGGGTCAACGGCTATGGGTTTTTCTCCATCCTTACGAAAATCAGTTTGTAAATAAAGTTTTGGTTTTGATCCAACACTTTCCCCTGTGTTTCCTGCAAGTCCAAGAACCGTATTTTTATCAATTTCAATAAGAGGATAAGTTCCTAAACTTATTTCTCGCAACATTTTTTGATAGGCCGTAAAACTCACGAGTGGTTTTTTCAAGTGGCAATACATCGTGTGGAAAATATATCCATCTTCCGTCTGTATCTGTGGGTGAGAGAGAAGTACATAGTATCCATTAGCGATATGAAAACCAGAATACTCTAAAATTCCTTTGAGAAGAGGTTTCACTTGCTGTCTTGCTTTTGCCTCTATTTCAATTCCTATATGGTAATAATCAGGAGCCCCCGTAACAGGGTGAACACGACTTCCAAAGAAACCACTCTGTGGATCAATTTTTTTTAGTATATCTCCACGAAGCGGTGTTTGAAGTGATAATTCAAAAAAACTTTTTTTCATTTCTTTCCAAAAATCTTCATAACGAAGATAATCAGGAACAAGAGAAGCGTCTTCATAGTGAGGACGATTCGGTCTCCTTTTGGTATATGCTTTAAATGAAGGAAAAATAATCATGATATTTATATTAACATAAGTCTCTTCAAGAAAAAAATTTGCATTTTTAAAAAAATTTGTAATAATTCCTGCATCTCTTTATGAGAAGAACATACGATTATGGATACGATTTTTTACATGCAACAAATCTATCAAAAATATTTTTCTTTTTTCACAAATATTGATCCTTTTGCTCAATATGATGAAGATGAACCATATCCAATTATGGATGATGATGAATTAGAAGGACTTGAAGAATTCATTGATGAAGATCTTGTAGAGGAAAAAGAAAGTGATATTTTTGAAGATGATGAAGAGGAAATTCAAGAATTTGATGAAGAAGACTTATTCTAATCATTCTCATTTAATAAAAAACACGGTTAATCCGTGTTTTTTTATGAAGCATCTTCTCGATAAATGATATATGCAAGTGCGAGAAGAACAAGATTCTTAAGAATATATTGCCCTACGAGAGTTGGTACCCAAAATTGACTCCACGATACATCTAATAGAATAAAGAGAGGAAGTATTGTTGTAGTGAGATGGAGCACCATGAGTGTAAAGAAAACTTTTGTGCATTTCTTCACGAGTGCTAAAACTCCAATGAGCATTTCAAAAATTCCTAAAATGATAATAAAACTATGATCAGGAATAAAATTTAAAAATGTATGATGGAGTAAATTCAATACGAGCGGATTTGCATGACTCAACATAAAAACTTTTAAAATTCCAAACCAAAAATATACGACAAAAATAGCGAGTCTTGCAAAAGTGTAACGATTAAAATGGCATTGTATTTGTTTCATAGCAGATACTATTTTACTCCTCTTTGTGGGAAAATAAAGCGGCGGTTTTTGCTTCGCAAAAACCGCCGCTTTATTCTCATATAAAGACTATTTCAAATCCTCATTTTTCGCTTTTTCTCTCAAATCAACTCCTTCCTCAATGAGACGAAACATTGTCATGAGAATTCTTGGATCATGAGCAACTCTTCCAACAATAAAACCATCAACATCAGTATGTTTCAAAAATTCTTCAATATTTTTATCATCTAGAGATCCCCCATAAATAAAGCGCATCGCTTCTACCGCCTTTCTCGTCTTAAAAAGTTTATGAATCTCATCTTTTACAAATTCGATAACTTCACGATAGTGAGAAGTTGTTGCTGGGTCTTTCTTCTCTCCAGAAATAGCCCAAGCGGGACAATATGCAATAACTATTTTTTCTGGTTTGCTCTTAGGTACCCGATTAAACGCTTCTTTGAGTTGTTCTTTAATTTCTTTTTTCCAATTTTTAGTTTTTTCCCTTTCTCCAATACAAAGAATCGCTGAGATATCATGCTGAAGTGCAGCAGTAAGTTTTTGAGAAACATCTGCATAGGTTTCTAAATGTCTCCTTTCTGGATGACCAAGAATAATATATTTTGCGCCAGCATTTTTTACCATCGTAATGGAAATTTCTCCCGTGTAATTTCCAGATTCTTTCGGGTGGGCATCTTGGGCTCCAATATTATAATGTTCGCTGATAACCTCCTTCTTTAATTGATTAAGATAAATATGCGGTGGGCAAACAATCATCTCTGTAGTAGCATTTCTCGCGAGAACATTCTTAATGGAGTTAAATAAATTAATAGCTTCCTCTTCTGAACTTACATTCATTTTCCAATTCGCAACGAGTAAAATTCTCTTATGTTTCATACAGCTTTTATCATAACTTTTTTAGCATGAAAGACAAGAATTTTTTTTTGAAATTAATCAGATAAAAAATATTTCTCTATCATTTCCTGAGTGCGTGGTTTTGAAATCATTCCACTCCCCTGAAATACAAGTTTCCCATCCTGAAAAACAAGCAACTGGGGAATACTCATAATGTGATACTTTTGAGCAAGCTCACGATTCGTATCCACATTCACCACTGCAAGGAGAAAATCTTTTTCTCTATTTTCATGGGCAAGCTCATGCAAAAGCGGATGGAGCATCTTACATGCAGAGCACCAAGGAGCTTCAAAATATACAAAAACTATCTTTTTTGATTTCACTGCCTCATCAAAATTTTCCTGAAAAATCTCCTGCGCTTTCATTCTCTTTTCTCGTTTCCAAAACATGGTCTTAAGTATAGGAGTTTGAAATAAGAAAACAAGAAATAGGAGAATTTCATTCTCATCGCTTAGTCTAAAAATTGTAATAATTTTTGGGTGCTCGGTGCGGAAAGCGAAGCTTTCCGCACTTTTTCTTTTTCTCTTTTCTTTT
>CAZCYC010000044.1:0-3793 GCA_964502915.1 uncultured Candidatus Saccharibacteria bacterium
TGTTGCTGTCGTTTTATTTGCATTTGGACGAGCAAGATCAATTTCTTCGTGGGCGGCGTTGAAATCTCCACAGATGATAGTAGGTTTTTTCTTTTCTAATTTTTTGAGGTGTTGGAGAAAAGCTCTATCCCATTTTTCATAACGGAGGGGGAGTCGTGATAAATCTCCTTTTGCATTTGGTGTATACACATTCACGAGAATAAATTTTTCAAATTCTGCATTGATGATACGTCCTTCATTTTCTATGGGAGTATTTTCCATACCATGCCAAACTTTTATTGGTTCAATTTTTGAAAGAAGCCCAGTGCTTGAGTAGCCTTTTTTTTCAGCCGAGTGCCAATAGCGGAAAGGATAATCTTGAAAAAGTTTTAATGACTCAATTTGTTCTCTTTGTGCTTTGGTTTCTTGAAAGCAAATGATATCAGCTTTTTCTTTTTTGAGAAAATTGAGTGTTCCTTCTTTTTGTGCCCATGCGCGTATTCCGTTTACATTCCATGATATGAATTTCATAAGGATGAGTATAACAGAAAAATATTTTTTGTTTTTCTTAAGAAACTTTACTTTTTTGTATATTTTTATATATTAAAAAGTATGGAAAAAGGAAATGAAATGATAAAAAAAACTAATCAAGAATTTGATGGTGGCGAAAATGATACCGATAAAGTTGAAGATATTAAGCATATCATTAATGCAGGGGGAAATGGATATATTCACCCAGATGAAATTCATACGGGAGTGAAGCAATCTTTAGAAAAAGAAGAGCCTCGTGATATCATCGATCCTAAAACAGGAGAGCGTATTTGTTCGAATGAACTAGGAAATGGGTTGCATCGAAAAGGAGATTTAGAAAAACTCTTTGATGATGGGATTTCTGATTTTGGGAGTGATGATGAGGCAAAAGCTTACGTCGAAAAGATGATGAAAAAATTAGAAAGAGAAGGAAAACAATAAGAAGGTTTTACTTTCTTATTGTTTTTTAGTTTTTGGGTTTTTGTGGTTAAAAGTGGCGCGAGCTTCGCTCGCGCCACTTTTAATAACTCACAAATTTTTGAGTATTTCTATAATATTTTTCTAAAAGACATTTTATTATTCTGTCCTTTATAAAGAAGCGCCGGAAAGCAAAGCTTTCCGGCGCTTCTTTATAAAAAGATATGTTTTTCTGTTTCACTCTTTATTTTTCCCATGGAACTTTTTATGAATTTCCTTTAATCGTTCATTGCTAATGTGCGTATATATTTGTGTAGTGGCGATATTGCTGTGCCCTAACATTATTTGCACCGAACGAAGGTCTGCTCCGTTTCTCAGTAAATCAGTTGCAAAGGAATGTCTCAGGGTATGTGGCGTCACGCGTTTTGAGATACCTGCTTTGATTGCGTAATGTTTCACTATACGCTCCACAGAACGAGGACTGAGGCGTAATGAAACATTCTGTTCTTGTAGTTTCACAACACGAGGTCCTTCTTGCACAAAGAGTGCTTCGTCCATATCTGTCCGTGTTTCAAGGTAAGTTTTGATTGCTTTTTTTGCTTCTTCACTTAAAAAGACAATTCTCAGTTTTTCTCCCTTCCCGCGAATCGTAAATTCGTCCTTTTGGAGGTCAATGTCCCTATTGAGAGAACAGAGTTCAGAAACACGTAATCCGGTAGAAAAGAGCAGTTCTAAGATTGCGTGATCTCTTGGGTGGTTTTGTGAAGCTGCTATCATACGATAGACATCTCTCACTTCAATGCTTTCTATCTCCCGCTGGCTCGTTTTTGCTAATTCTATTTTATCGGGAGCAAGGGATGGAATATCTCGTTTGAGCATCCATTTGAGAAAAACGCGGAGCGCAATGAGATGGTAGTTTTGTGTTTTTCGTTTCATCGTTCCTTGACTTTGCCCTTTGATTTTTGCTCCCGCTTGGCGATTGAGGTAAAGGCGAAATTCACGCACTTTTTTTTCTGTAATTTCTTGAGTTTTTTTTATTTGGGAAAAGGAAATGAATCGCTCAAGATAGCGACGATAGTTTTTTATCGTTTTGAGACTACGTCCTTTTTCAATTTCCATATAGGAGAGAAACTCTTCCAATGCATCGTGTATGTTCATAATCCTATTATAGATGATTTTTTTAATGTCGGAAAATTTTTTATTTTTTTTAATGTATCGTTTCTCATTCCAAATTGCTTAAAATTTTGTCATTCCGACCAATCTGGTTTTATTTATCATTCCGAGCTTGCCGAGGAATCCATTGTTTAAAATATTAAAGCGCTTGGTATTTTAACGTTTGGATTCTTCGCTCCACTACGTTCCGCTCAGAATGACAAAAAACTGAATCAGTCTATAATGAGTTTTATGAAATTATCAAAGAAAAAAACAAAAATTGTTGCAACGATTGGTCCAGCGACAGAATCAGAAAAAACATTAGCAAAACTTTTTCATGAAGGCTTAGATATTATTCGTTTGAATTTTTCCCATAACACAGAAGCTTGGCATCAAGAAACACTTGATCGGGCTAGAACTGTAGCGAAAAAAATGGGGAAGACGATTGCTATTTTACAAGACCTTTCTGGACCTAAAATTCGTATAGGAGAAGTTAAGGATAATCATATTATTCTTAAAAAAGGAAAGCCACTCATTCTCACAACAGAAAAGATTCTTGGTGACGAAACAAAACTTTCCATTAATTATAAAAAACTTCCTCAAGAACTTAAGAAAGGAGATATTATTAAGATTGAAGACGGGAAGAAAACACTCCTCGTTGAAAAAACGAGCAAAAAAGAAATTTATACCAAGATTATTGATGGTGGAGTTTTATCTTCTCATAAAGGAATAAATGTTCCAGGAGCTCATCTTTCTATTGCATCTCTCACAGAAAAGGATAAGAGAGATTTACTCTTTGGAATAAAAAATAATGTAGCTTTTATTGCCTTCTCTTTTGTAAAAACTGCAAAGGATGTGAGAACATTAAAAAACATTTTAAAAAAACACAAGTCAAAAGCGCTCGTGATTGCAAAAATAGAAACTGCTCCTGCAATTGAACATTTTGATGAGATTCTTGCCGAAGCTGATGGAATTATGATTGCGCGTGGAGACCTTGCCATTGAGGTTGGGGTAGAAAGGGTCCCTCTTTTGCAAAAGGAAATGATTCAAAAATGTATTGCTCTTGGGAAGCCAGTGATTACCGCAACACAAATGTTAGATTCTATGGAAAATTCTCCTGTTCCAACGCGTGCTGAAGTTTCTGATGTTGCAAATGCTATTTTGGATGGAACGGATGCCATTATGCTTTCAGGAGAAACGAGCACAGGACGTTATCCAGTTGAAGCGCTAACTATGATGAGAAAGATTGCTGAAGAAACAGAAAGTTTTTATGAAGATTTTCGCTTCCTTAAATTTCAAGAGAGGGAAAATACTTCTCTCGTTGATGCAATTACTCATTCGGTATGGCATCTCGCAGAAGATCTTCAAGCGCGTTACATTATTTCATTTACCGAATCTGGTTTTACTGCAAGGATGCTTTCTCGTTTTAGACCAGAACAGAAAATACTTGCTTTTACTCCACATCGAACAAGTCTAGAACAATTGAAAATAAGTTTTGGGGTGGAAGGATTTCTTATGCCGTTGAAGAATGCAAAAGATGCTATTCAACAAATCAATACTTTTCTCAAAAAAGAGAAACTTGCAAAGAAGGGAGATAAAATTGTGCTCACTTTTGGTTCTCATTTTGGAAAACCAGGGAGCACTGATAATATTTTTGTTTTTGAAATTGCATAGAGGGAAAAAGCGAGAGGATAAGATGAAACTGCGGCGGAGG
>CAZCYC010000045.1:0-3534 GCA_964502915.1 uncultured Candidatus Saccharibacteria bacterium
CCACAAAAAAAGAGAGTGTTTCAGTAAAGTCGAAATTTTTACTCCACTTAAATTCGTGCGGATCACAACGCACGATATGTGGGGATGGGTTTCAGTAAAGTCGAAATTTTTACTCCACTTAAATGTTTACTCTCTACCCTCCCACAAAAAAAGAGAGTCAATTCCGTCATGAGAATGGCGGGATTGTAAGAATCGACTCCGTTTACGGAGGAGATCCTATCCAATTTATTGGAAAACCTGTTTTTGTAATCGAACAGGTTGGCCAATATAAAAAAAATTACCCCGAAAGCTTCAAGATCGGGGTTACTTTACCAAACGGCAAACATATATGTTTGCCGGTAAAAAAACAAAAAAATAAATATTACCTTGACATCGTCATTGAGGTCAAGGTAAAAAAAATACCTATAAAAAAATATAAAAGGTTTTTTGAAGGTGGCCGCTGGGTCACCAAGGAAAAAACTTTTTACGAAAAAAAAGAAATTACCATCCCGTGGAAAAGGGATGGATTCTATAAGATTTATGGATGTGATGGAGAGGTCTATTTTGTAAAGGCAGCATCCATGGAGAATCTCATGGCAGAAACCCTATGGGTTCGCCACGAGATTAAGGATGGGCGAAAGCTCATCCAAACGAGGGGATACCAACCCCCTCAATAAAAAATACGAGCGTCTTTCTTCCTTTCCGCTCGTTAAAATAAGAAAGGTAAAACCTTTTTGTTTCATTTTCTTAGAGAATGAAGCGAAAGGGTTTTTTTCTTTTGAGAGAGAAAAGAGCATTTGTTTGGTTTTTTATTTCTTCTTTAATCTAAGATTTGTCATTCCGAGCTTGTCGAGGAATCCACCCTTCAAAGTTACCAATCGCTTGATATTTTAACGTTTGGATTCTTCGCTCCACTGCGTTCCGCTCAGAATGACAAAGTTCTGTGTATATTTGTCATTCCGAGCCTGCCGAGGAATCTATCATCTCACATTCAAGAGTTCTTGTTATTTCTCAACGATAGATTCTTCGACCTGCGGATTTTTGTTTTTTATAAAAAACAAAAATCCGCAGGTCTCAGAATGACAGAAGTGGAACAATATTTATTATTCTAACCAATTTGTTTTTCTTTATCATTCTGAGCAATCTGTTTTTCTTTGTTATTTTGTTTCTTCTTGTCATTCTGAGCTTCTTTTTGTTATTCTGTTTCTCTTTGTCATTCTGAGCGAAGCGAAGAATCTCTCGTTTCTCATTTCAAATTGCTTAAAACTTTGTTATTCCGAATAATTTGTTTTTATTTGTCATTCCGAGCTTGTCGAGGAATCCACCCTTCAAAGTTACCAATCGCTTGGTATTTTAACGTTTGGATTCTTCATCGCTCCATTTCATTCCGCTCCTTCAGAATGACAAAAAGGGAGATATTCCACTCAGAATGACAAAATTTTTTTAAATATAAATTTTTGTTGTATATTTTTTACTTATTTCATATAATAAGCACATATGGGATATATCATAGCAATTATTATTTTTGCTCTCTTTGGACTTTTTGTTTCCTTAAAAATTGCAAAAACAAAAAACACAGAGCAAAATTGTCGTTTTGGAAAATCTTGTGATGCGGTTATCTATAGTAGATTTTCACATTTTCTTGGTATCCGTAATGAATACTTAGGTATTTTCTATTATCTCATTATTGCTGCATTTTACCTCGCATCACTTATTTTTAATATTCCTTCACATGTTAGTTTTTATATTCTCTTAATTACAAGCCTTGCTTTTCTCTTTAATTTTTATCTTGTTTTTGTTCAACTCTTTGTCTTGAAAAAATGGTGTACTTTCTGTCTTTGGTCTTCAGCAAGTTCATTTCTCATTCTCGTGCTCTCTTTCCTTGCTTTCCATGCCTCATTCGGAGCTTATTTATTTGAAGTGCATGATGTTCTCTTCTGGGCTTTTGATTTCTTTGTTATTCTCGGTTTTTTTGCTTCATTCTTCTACGCGAGAAAATTTCTTCGCTATATGCAAAATTTTGAAATTTCAGAGAAAGAAGAAAAACAGCTCGCTCTATTTTCCCATCTTGCGTGGGTTGCCATCTTTGGAGTATTGCTCATTGGAATAGGGATTGTTATGACTGATATCTATGGAAATATTACCCAAAGTAGTAAGTTTATGCCGATACTCATGCTCATAGCTTTCTTGATGACTTATGAGGTGTATCTCAATCATTTTACGGTTCCGCATCTCATAGATATTCATTTTGGAAGAAAAGAAGCTGAGGATCATCATATAAGTTTTTTGCGCAAAAAAGCTTTCGCTTTTATGGTTTTTGGTCTCGTTTCATGGTTAAGTCTCATTCTTCTCAGTGTCTTTCCTTTCTTTAGCTATACACCATTACAAATTTTAGCTATTTACTTTGTATTTGTTGTTTTGGGGGTAGGAGTTGCTTCCTATTTAGAGCATCTCTATGCAAAGCGTGCAAAACTTGTCGCTCAAACCATTGAGGAAATAGATTTTGAAGAAAAACTTTTAGAATAATTTTTTCTAAAAGTTTTTTATTGAGATTTTTTTAAATTTCTCTTTAAGAATCATTGCTATTTCTTAGCAATAGAACAATAGATTTTTCAGTTATTTTCAAAAACTCACAATTTTGTTTTTTTAACTTAAGTTTTGTCATTTCAATTTAGTTTTGTCATTCTGAGCGAAGCAAAGAATCCATCGTATCTCATTTCAAATCGTTTTAAATTTTGTCATTCCGAGCTTGCCGAGGAATCCACCCTTCAAAGTTACCAATCGCTTGATATTTTAACGTTTGGATTCTTCGCTCCACTGCGTTCCGCTCAGAATGACAAAGTTCTGTGTATATTTGTCATTCCGAGCTTGTCGAGGAATCCACAGGTTCAATTTCCAAGCGATTGGTATTTCTCAACGATAGATTCTTCGATCTACGGATTTTTGTCTTTAGAAAAAACAAAAATCCGCAGCAACAGATAGGAATAGAGTGTTTCATTATGGAAACCATATAAAATTTATCTTTTATAAAAGAGAAGTTTTGCTTGTTTTTTCTTTCTTTTTTAATATACTAAAAAAGCTTTCTCATCCGAAAAAGAAAGTTTTATGGTGGCTATCGTATAACGGTTATTACCCCGGATTGTGGTCCCGGTAATCTGGGTTCGATTCCCAGTAGCCACCCCATCTTTAAAGACATATCCTTCTTTACAAAGATATGTTTTTTTATTAGAATAACTTTCGTTATGAAATATTTTTTAAAAAATTATAAAATTTCCTTTTCTCTGTTAATATTGCTTTCATCATTTTTTTTCATTCAAAAAACAGCTTTTGCTGATAGTTTTATCACGGATTTTTCACAGCCAGTAGATTATAGTTATGATCAAGGGATAAGTATCAATGGAGGAACTGCAAGTATTAAAGCTATGGATCTTTGGAACGGGCTCCAAGCTTATTGGAAAATGGATGACGTTTCTGGTCAGGTGACGGATAGTTCTGGAAACGGGAATCATGGGACAAATCATAGTGTTCTCTATGGGGCTCAAGGAAAGATAAATC
>CAZCYC010000046.1:0-1057 GCA_964502915.1 uncultured Candidatus Saccharibacteria bacterium
GGGCGACAAAAACCTTAAAACAACATCTCATCAAAGGCTACACCATCAACAAAAAAATGTTGCGAAAGAATCATGCGGAGTTTTTGCGTGCGCTTGAAGATATCAAATCACTGGCGGGGAAAAACGAGAAAGTATCCAAAGACAATATTTTAGAGCTCATCAAAACTTTTTCTTCCACTTGGTTTAACTTGGAAAGTTATGATAAACAGAATTTCCCGAAGAAGGGAAAGTCTCAAGGGAACGTCAAAATTGAGTTTGAAAAATTCGCGCAGGACTTGTATGAGGAAATTGCTCTCTTGAAGCGGGAGTTAATTTAATGTTTTTCAATCTGTTTTTGGAAAAGAAGTGTATCGAAGCGTGGAAGAGAAAGCGGCACATCTTTTATACTTTATCATCAAAAATCATCCGTTTAATGATGGGAATAAGAGAAGCGGTGCTTTCAGTTTTATTTGGTTTTTGCGTAAGATGCATTTTGACTTTTCCGACAAAATTACACCAGAAAGTTTAACGACTTTGACTCTACTGGTTGCTGAATCAAAACCGAAAGATAAGGAGAAAATAATTGGATTGATTTTATTGCTTTTAAAGTAAAAAATGTAGGGAAGGGAGAAGTGGTGGTGAAAAGAAATAAGCTGCGGAGGCAAGGCCTCCGCAGCTTATTTAAAATTCAACATACAAAAACTTTGCAAAATTATTTTTTAGTAGTATAATTATAAACACTATGGAAGAACAATCAAATCCAGAAAAAAGAATATCTCTTGAAGAGATTAAAAAACCTCTCTTTGCACTCACCGAAGCAAAAGATTTTGGAACTCTTGGAGAAAATTTTGATTTGAGTAAAGATCAAATTGCTCTCATGGAAAGTAAACTTGTTAATTTTGGTATTGGACTTATTCATTTTGATGATGAATACTTTGATGATGAAGAAGTTCGACTTCCTCCGTTTCTCATTACGGTTGCGAATGAGAAAAAACTTTCCAAAACCCTCAAAGGACTTGCTCATGAACTCATTGGAAATATTTCTGATAGCGAAAAAAAGAAGAAGCTCATGCAGCTT
>CAZCYC010000046.1:1157-3528 GCA_964502915.1 uncultured Candidatus Saccharibacteria bacterium
ATGAATTTACCACTACGATTCTTGATCCAAGGACAAACGACGAGGAACTTTTTGATCTCTATTATTTTGCAACGAGGTATATTGAAAAAGGATCTTATGAAGAGAAAGTGTTTTCACTTTTTGTTGAGACATATCCTGATTTTGTAGAGGCTATTCAATCTCTAAAGGGAAATTATCGAGATTCATTTAACAAAATGTTTGAATGGGGAATCTCAAGTGAAAAGACTGTGCGGGATACATTTTTTTATACCTATCAGAGAAATTTTGATTTATTGATACATGATCTCATTGCCTTGAAGAGCTCAGCTGAACGAGAAAAAGCTCTAGATGATTTTTCATTACATATTGACTCTATAAGGGGAAGTATTGATGTTTATCATCGAAGTTTAGAGAGAGTGATGGCAAAAAATAATGAGAATCAAGAGGAAAAAGCATATTTCAGAAGAATAGGAGAGAAAATGAAAAAAAGTCTCAATCAAGTAAAACACTACACGCATGACAGAAGGAGAGAAAAGCGAAAAGAAATACCAGAAGATGCTAAGATTGCTCTTGAACACCTCAATATTATTATAGAAAATATCTTGAGTGATTTTGATGAAGATTTGCAAAAATTGAAAAAAGGAAAAGAGAAATAGACACACGAGAATAAAAAATAGGAAAATGAAAAAATTTGGATTTAAAAAAGAAAATATTTTTCCAAAAAAGGGAGGCGAACAAAGAGCAAATGCTATTTTGCAAAAGCTGAGAAGAAAGATGTATCAACGGATTAAGGAAGCTAAGTATTCTCCTTTTGAGTATGAAAAAACAGAACAAGACAGAGAAATTATCTCTTTCTTTCATAATCTCATTTTAAAGAGAATGGAAAGTCTTGGTCTTCAAGTTGAGGATAAAAAGAAAATACAGTGTATAGATCAAATTCATTTTATTGATGAGGATAAAGATTTTTTAGGTTTTTATTATGATAAAAATCGTAATATTGAGGTAAACGGGAACCTTTCAGTATTTAAAAAATATATGACTTTAGTTCACGAAATGCTCCACCTTTTTTCTCATCCGAAAGTGAAAGAACAAGAGGAAGAAAAACTTGTTTTTCGTACAGGATATTCCTATCAAAAATATTTCTATGAGTTTAATGAATTTATTACTGAAAAAATCGCAAGGGAAATTTTAATTGAAAATGCCGATCTTTTTTCAAAGAAAATTCATAAGAAGGAAAATGAAGTCATTAAGCAGATACAACAAGAGTCTTCTTACCAAAGGTATATTGAGATTTTTGAGATTATGATGCAGGTAGCATCTGAAAACTTAAATATTCCTCAAGATGAGATTTGGAGAAATATCCAAAGGGGATATTTTTCTGGTGATATGATGCACTTGCGGATTTTTGAGAAAGTTTATGGGAAAGGATTTCTTCGCTTTATTGCGCAATTTCCTGAGTATGTGGAGAAACAAAATGTAACTTACGATGATTTAAAGAATTTTCTTCGTGGAGAAAAATCTTCTCTTAGATTGGAGAATTTGATGGGTGAATAGGGGAAATTTAAAAAAAGAAAAAAGCTGCGGAGGCGAAGCCTCCGCAGCTTTTTTCTTTTTTTCTTATTATATTACTATTTCCCCCATGAAAAAATGACAAAAGAAAAAAGAACAGTATACTCAAAACAATGAAACACAAATCAGACAACTTTTACATTTTTGGAAAAAAGCCCATTGAGGAACAGCTTCTGAAAAATCCAGAAAATATCATGAGAATCTTTATCTCTGATTTTTTGATAAAACATGAAGCTGCAAGTGCTCAGACAATCAGGGACTATGCAAAAGAACATCATATTCCTGTGAGTAGTATTTCAAAAAATAACATTAAAAAATATGTTGGTGATGTAAATACGCAGGGGGTTATTGCTTTGGTGAAGAAGCATCATTTTTACACTTTTGATGAATGGGAGGAAGAAGTTTATGCAAGAAAAAAAGATTTAGGAGAAAAGCAAGCGGTGCTTATTCTTGATGGTGTGCAGGATACGCATAACTATGGAGCCATCTTGAGGAGTGCGGCAGCAGTTGGTGTTTCTGCTGTTTTTGTCCCCAAGGACAGACAAGCACCAGTAAACGGAACCGTTTTCAAAACTTCTGCTGGTGCTATTTTGCGTGTGCCTATTGTGCAAGTTGCAAATATCAATCAAAGAATTTTAAAATTGCAGAAAATGAGATTTTGGGTTGCTGCGGTAGATATGGAGAGAGAGGAAAAAGAGAGTCAGAGTCTCTTTACGCAAAATTTAGACGATAATATGGCTTTTGTGCTCGGTTCGGAAGGAAAAGGTATTTCTGAAAAAACGAGAGAGCATTCGGATTTTATTCTCTTCATTCCCATGGAAAA
>CAZCYC010000047.1:0-3496 GCA_964502915.1 uncultured Candidatus Saccharibacteria bacterium
TCTCCCGTAGCTAAAAAAGAAGAAGCAATTCTTTCATTTTGGCAAGAGAGAGATATTTTTAAAAAGAGTTTAGAAAAAGAGGCTCCAAAAGGTAATTTTGTTTTTTATGATGGCCCTCCTTTTGCGACCGGACTCCCTCATTATGGGCACCTCCTTGCAGGGACGATTAAGGATCTCATTCCTCGTTATAAAACTATGCGTGGATATCATGTTCCACGTCGTTGGGGTTGGGATTGTCATGGTTTGCCTATAGAAAATCTCATCGAGAAAGAGCTTGGCCTTGCAAGTAAAAAAGATATTGAGAATTATGGAATAGAAAAATTTAATACCGCAGCGAGAAATGCTATTCTTCGTTACGAAAAAGAGTGGAAGAAAATTATTCCTCGTTCTGGGCGTTTCGTAGATATGGATCAACCTTATATGGCTATGGATCCAGATTACATGGAATCCATTTGGTGGGTTTTTGGAGAACTTCACAAAAAAGGATTGACGAAGGAAGGATTCAAAGCAATGCATCTTTGCCCTCGTTGTGAAACGACGCTTGCTAACTTTGAGGTAAATCAAGGGTATAAGGATATTACTGATATTTCTCTTACAGCTAAATTCGAACTTGCAGACGAAGAGGGGACTTTTTTGCTTGCATGGACAACTACTCCATGGACGCTTCCTGGGAATGTTGCGTTGGCAGTTGGTCCTGATATTGATTATGTAAAGGTAAATGCTGATGGAGAGAAGTACATTTTGGCGAAGAATTTACTTGAAAAGGTTTTTGAAAAACGAGATTTTGAAATACTTGATTCTTTCAAAGGGAAAGATCTTGTAGGGAAAGCATATATTCCACTTTTTGATTATTATCAGAAAGATGACACAATTGAACATCGTGAGAATGGATGGAAGATTTATCCTGCAGATTTTGTAAGTACTGAAGAGGGGACGGGAATTGTACATATTGCTCCTGCTTTTGGTGCTGATGATATGCAGTTAGGAGAAATGCATGATCTTCCGTTTATTCAGCATATTTCACAATCAGGGGCTTTTAAGCACGTTTTTGCTAAAACGATAGATGGTGAAAGTTTTGCAGGAAAACTTGTAAAAAAGAAAGGGGACAGCATGAGCGCAGATATTGAGATTATTAAACGTCTTGCTCATGATGGTAAACTCTTTGCAAAATATAAAGTGGTACATAGTTATCCTCATTGTTGGCGTTGTGACACTCCTTTGCTTAATTATGCAACAAGTTCTTGGTATATTGATGTTCCTAAAATAAAAGATAAGCTCATTGCGTCCAATAAAAAAGTGCACTGGGTTCCTGAACATATTGGAACAGGGCGTTTTGGAAAATGGCTCGAGGGAGCTCGGGAATGGGCACTTTCACGAAGTCGTTTTTGGGGAACTCCTATTCCTGTGTGGAAGCATCCTGAGAATGGGGAAAATCTCATTATTTCTTCTTATGCAGATTTGCTCCAATATGCAAAGAAATCTGGAAATCGGTATTTTGGATTTCGTCACGGGGAGGCAAATTCTAACCTTGAAGGAAGAATTTCTGCATATGAAACAGAAAAAGACGGGCTCACTGAAAAAGGAAAAACACAAGTTCTCAAAGGTCTTGAGAGACTTTCTGTTAAACCAGATATCATTATAAGTTCTCCACTTAGAAGGACAAGGGAAACTACTGAGATACTCAAAGAAGCTTTTGAGTTAGATGATGATGAAATTATTTTTGATGAACGAATAGGAGAGTATCTTCCTGGTGAAGTATGGGAAGGAAAATCTTGGGAGGATTTTCATCGCGAGCGTAAACAGAATGCTCAGTTGATGTTTCGAGAGAGACCTTTTGAGGGTGCTGAATCTATCGCTGATGTTTATCAACGAATGATGCGCGTTCTTTTTGAACTTGAAGAAAAATTTCAAGGAAAAAATATTTTGATTGTTTCTCATGGTATGCCACTTCATATGCTCCAATTTGGAGAAAAATATCAAGGAAGAGAAAAGTACCTATCAAATTTTTATAAACCATCAAGCATAAAGAATGCCGATCCTTTTGAAATTCATTTCACTCCATTTCCACATAACGAAGAAATGATTTTGGATATTCATCGACCTTACATTGATGATTTTGTGATTGAAAAAGATGGTGTGAAGTATGAGAGAATTAAAGATGTTTTTGATGTCTGGTTTGATTCTTCTTCTATGCCTTATGCACAGCAACACTATCCTTTCGAAAATAAGGAAGATTTTCTTGAAAAACATTTTCCGGCACAATTTATTGCAGAAGGACTTGATCAGACGAGAGGATGGTTTTATGTTTTGACGGTAATAGGAAATGCACTCTTTGGGAAAACTCCATTTGAGAATGTAGTAGTAAATGGGCTTATTCTTGCTGAGGACGGGAAGAAGATGTCTAAATCGCTCAAAAATTATCCTGACCCACAACTCATTTTTGATACGAGTGGTGCCGATGCTATGCGTCTCTATATGCTCAATTCACCTGTGGTTCGTGCTGAAGAATTTGCTTTTTCAGAAAAAGGGGTAAAGGAGGTTGCATCAAAGGTTTTGGGAAGGTTGAGGAATAGTTTAACACTCTATACACTCTATCGTGATGATCTTCCACATGAGCGAAAGGCTCATACCCAAAATATTTTAGATCGATGGATTCTTGCGAGACTTGAATATCTTCGCGAAGAGCTTAGTGCTTCACTCGATGCTTATTTCATTGATAAAGCAACACGAGAATTATTTGCTTTTGTTGATGATCTCTCAACTTGGTATATGCGTCGTTCTCGTGACCGCTTAAAGGGAGAAGATCTTGAAGATAAACGAGAAGCTTTAGAGACTATGGCTTATCTCTTCCATTATCTGAGTCGCATTTTTGCCCCTTTTGCTCCTTTTATTGCAGAAGAAATCTGGCAGACGCTTAGAGAGAAGGATGAAAGTCTTGAGGAGTCCGTCCATCTTGCATCTTGGCCTGAAGAGGAAGAAGATTTTAAAAATATTTCTCTTTTAGAAAAAATGCAGAAACTGCGTGAGATTATCAGTGTTGGTTTACAAATGCGCGCAGATGCAGGAATTAAGGTGCGACAACCATTAGCTTCTTTTCAATTTCCTCTCGGTGAGTTTGGTGAAGATTTTTATCCTTTGGTAAAAGATGAATTGAATGTAAAAAATCTTTTTGATGGAGATTTTGCCTTGGATACAGAAATAACTGAGGCACTTAAGAAAGAGGGGGTCTTTCGTGAACTTCTTCGCTTCATTCAAAAAATGCGTAAAGAAGCAGGGCTTCAGGCTGGAGATAAGGTTTTTTTGCAGATAGCAACAGATGCGAAAGGGAGAGAAATTTTAGATCTTTATGGAGAAGAGATGAAAAAAACAGCTTCCCTTGAAAAGATTGTATTTGAAGATTTTGATGATGGAATAGAAAAGGAAATAGAAGATTACCATTTCCGTTTAAAATTAAAGTAGTGATAAAAAGTAAAAAGCGGATCGTTTCCGCTTTTTT
>CAZCYC010000048.1:0-3471 GCA_964502915.1 uncultured Candidatus Saccharibacteria bacterium
TGGTGTTTTTTCTTGCATAGTTTTTTCTGCTTGTTATACTACAATCTGTTATTTTTGTTATTTATGAAGAAAGAGAGAAAAAAAGCATGGTGGCTTCCTGCTTTAGAAGTTTTTATCAAAATGTCTGTATGGATTGTAAGTCCACTTATTCTTGCGTTTTTTTTGGGAAAATTTCTTGACTTAAAATTTGGAACCAAACCATGGATTTTTCTCAGCTTAAGTGTGTTGGCCTTTCTCTTTTCTTCTTTGAAAATTGTTCTCATTGCTTCAAAAGAAATGAAAAAAATAGCAAAGAGAGAGGAGATTCAGAAGGAACAAACAGAAAGACTAAGAGAAGAAGAAAAATAAATTTATTATGGAGAAATTAAAAATATCTCAGCTACAAAAAGAAAGCGGAACGAGATTCCAAACAACACAAAATCATGGGACTCATTTTACACTAGAACCCCATAGCCCAACGATTTATGCAGAACCTATTTTTTCCATAGGGGGTTTTCAAATCACCAATGCTCTGCTTACGAGCTGGCTGGCTGTTTTACTCATTGTTATAATCAGTATTTTACTTCGTCTTCAGCTAAAGAAAATTCCTGGAAAACTACAGTTAGCTTTTGAAACGATTCTCGAAGGGGCACTTGATTTAGGAGATCAAGTGACTGGAGAAAGAAAGCTCACAGAGAAAATTTTTCCTATTGCTCTTACTGTTTTTGTTTTTGTGCTCGTGAATAATTGGCTCGGAATGCTTCCGGGGGTTGGTTCGATTGGACAAGTTGTCAAAGAAGGGGGGCATTACCTTTTAGTTCCTTTTTTAAGGGGAGGAACGGCTGATATTAATACCACCTTAGCCTTAAGCATTTTTTCTGTTTTTGCTGCAAACATTTTTGGGATAGTAAGTATTGGATTATGGAATGCCTTTAATAAATTTATTAATCTTAAGGTTTTAGGTAAAATTTTCACTGATTTTAAAAAGGACCCAACGATTCTCATCGTTGCTCCTATTACCTTTTTTGTAGGGCTTATTGAGATTATTGGAGAAATCGCAAAGGTAGCTTCACTTGCTTTTCGTCTTTTTGGAAATGTTTTTGCTGGAGAAGTGCTCCTTTCGGCAATGGCTACTATTTTTGCTTTTTTCACCCCTGTGCCTTTCCTTTTTCTTGAAGTGCTCGTAGGAGCCATTCAAGCGCTCATCTTTGCAGTGCTCACTATGGTTTACTTTACTATTGCGTCTCAAGATCATGATCATGATAATGATAGTCACGATACCCAATATGAGCTCAATAACGACTTGCTTGATGAGAGTATGCATGCGGTAGAAGGGGAATAGAGAGTCCTCCTATAACATTCATCTCATTTACTCTTTTTAAGAGTTTATGGGGTGAAGGTGATAGAAGGTCTCTCTACATTTTGTAGAAGATATGTCAAGTATTATTCATCATTTAATTATTTGAAATAAAGAAAAATATTATGGAAGATTCAGTAAAAACAGCATTAGATTTAGTACCACTTGCAAAAGCACTTGCAATTGGTTTAGGTTCTTTTGGACCAGGTATTGGAATTGGACTCATTGGTTCTAAGGCAATGGAAGCTATTGGAAGAAATCCAGAAGCAGCAAGTAAGATTCTCGTTCCTATGCTTTTGGCAGCAGCTTTTGCGGAAGCCGTTGCTATTTATGCACTCGTGATTGCTTTTTCTATTTAAATTTAAAGAGAGAATATTATTATGGAAGGACTCATTTCAACATTCCACATAGACTATAAGATTATTATTGCGCAAATCATTAACTTTGCCATTGTTTTCGTAGTGCTCTATATTTACGCATTGAAACCACTTGGTCGTCTTATGGAGAAGAGACGAAAAGAAATTGAAAAGGGGCTCCATGATGCGCAAAAATCAGAAACAGTACTCATTGATGCACAGCAGAAGGCAGAAGCGGAAATAAAAAATGCAAAACAAAAAGCAAATGAAATTTTGCGTGAAGCGAAGCAAAAAGGAGATGCTCTTATCGAAGACGCAAGGAAGAGGGCTGAACAAGAACTTCTTTCTGTGAAAGAGAAAGCAAAAAAAGAGATTGAAGAAGAACGAGCAGAAGCAGAGCAAAGAGTTTATCAAAAACTTGCTGGTCTTGTTTCTCTTGGTTTAGAAAAAATTCTTGGGGAAGAAATAGATGAGCGAAAACATCAAGAAATTGAACAAAAATTATTTCAATCTTTAACTGATAGCAATTAGCTTATGATTGATGCAAAAAAAATTGCTCATATTTTTTTCAAATTTTCTCAAGAAGATAGAGCAGAAGAAAAAATTGATTTTTTACTTCAGGAGTTAGAGCAGAAAAAATTATTGAGTTTTCTTCCGCAGGTAAAAAAATATTTACTTCAAAAAATAAAGGAAGAGCAAGAACATGAAAAGCTTATTGTTCGGAGTCCTTTTCCGCTTAGTGATACAGAAAAAGAGGAGATTTTATCTTTCATAGAGAAGAGAACAAAAACCAATCCTCATTCTGTCATCTATCTTGAGGATAAGAATCTTATTGCTGGTGTGCAACTTAGTTATCGTGGAAAAAATTATGATTTTTCTCTAAAGCATCAGTTGTCACGATTAGAGAAAAACCTAAGAGACGTTTAGTTACTATTATGAATACAGATACATTAATTAAAAAAATAGAAGAAAAAATCAATGCTTTTGAAACAAAGGTTGATATCAATGAATTTGGTATTGTTCAAAGTATTGGTGATGGAATTGCTCGAATTTCAGGACTTGCAGAAGTGAAAGCTTCAGAAATGATTCGTTTTGAAAACGGAGCTGTTGGAGTAGCACTCAATCTTGAGGATGATAATGTTGGAGTTATTATTCTTGGAGATTACTTAGGAATTAAAGAAGGAGACAAAGCAGAACGAACAGGGAAAATTCTTTCTATTCCTGTGAGTGAAGAGATTCTTGGTCGTGTAGTGAATCCGCTTGCAGAACCTTTGGATGAAAAAGGTGAAATAAAAGCTGATGCTTATCAGCTCATTGAACGAGTTGCTCCAGGAGTAATGAGTCGTGAGCCCGTATCGGTTCCTATGCAAACAGGAATCAAAGTTGTTGATGCGCTTGTCCCAATTGGACGAGGACAGAGAGAGCTTATTATTGGGGATAGGCAGACAGGGAAAACTGCTATAGCAATTGATACGATTATTAACCAAAAAGGGCAAAACATGAAGTGTGTCTATGTTGCTATTGGTCAGAAGAGGTCCAAGGTTATGCGTATCGTAAAAAAATTAGAAGAGGCTGGGGCTATGGATTATACAACAGTAGTGCTTGCGGGAGCCTCTGATTCCTCTGCACTTCAATATATTGCTCCTTATGCTGGTGTTGCAATTGCGGAATATTTTCTTGATAAAGGAGAAGATGTTCTCGTGGTTTATGATGATCTCTCAAAGCATGCGGCAGCATATCGAGAAATTTCTTTGCTTTTGAGAAGACCACCTGGACGAG
>CAZCYC010000049.1:0-3432 GCA_964502915.1 uncultured Candidatus Saccharibacteria bacterium
TATCTCTCTAAAAAGATACTCTGTTTGAAACGATAAATTAAAATAATAAAAAAAGAGATGGTTTTTCGTAATAACTAGAGTATCTTCTTTCATTTTTTTTCTCTGTTATAATAAAACTATGTCTCAAGAAGAAAAAATTGCTTACTTTGGAGTTACTGATTTTCGTAACAAAAAAGTAAAATTTGGAATAAAGAATGATGACCGTTCTCGTCATATGTATGTAATTGGAAAAACGGGGATGGGAAAATCTACACTTCTTGAAAATATTGCTGCTCAGGATATTAGAAATGGTGAAGGAATGTGTTTTGTTGATCCACATGGTTCTGCCATTGATACATTGCTTGATTATGTTCCTGAAGAACGCGTGCAAGATGTCATTTATTTTGCTCCTTTTGACCGAGATTATCCTATTTCTTTTAATGTGCTTGAAGATGTGGAAGCTGACGAACGACACCTTGTTATGGCGGGACTCATGGCTACCTTTGTGAAAATTTGGCCTGATACTTTTTCTGAACGAATGAAATATATCCTTTCAAATATTCTTCTTGCGCTCTTAGAATACCCAGGAGCAACGCTTCTTGGAGTGAATCGCATGCTTGCAGATAAAGATTATCGTAATGATGTGATTGCTCATATTACTGACGCTTCAGTGAAAGCTTTTTGGGTAGATGAGTATAATAAATGGGATCCTCGTTATGCGCGAGAAGCAGGGGCTGCTATTCAAAATAAAATAGGACAATTTACTTCAAACCCACTCATTCGCAATATTATTGGACAAGAAAAAACTTCTTTCAATTTTAGAAAGATCATGGATGAAAAGAAAATTTTTCTCGTGAATCTTTCTAAAGGAAGAATTGGGGAAACTAATGCAAATCTTCTTGGTGGAATGCTTATTACGAAACTTTATCTTGCTGCGATGAGTCGCGCCGATGCTGGAACAGAAGGAATTAAAAAACTTCCACCATTTTTCCTCTTTGTTGACGAATTTCAAAACTTTGCGAATGAATCCTTCGCAGATATTCTTGCGGAAGCAAGAAAATATAAACTCAACTTAACGATTGCTCATCAATATATTGAACAAATGCCAGAATCTGTTGCGGCTGCTGTTTTTGGGAATGTTGGAACCATCATTAGTTTTCGTGTAGGAGCAACTGATGCGGAGGTGCTTGAAAAACAATTTGCTCCAGTTTTTAGTGCTGAGGATATTGTGAACCTTGGAAAATTTCAAATTTATCTTTCTCTCATGATTGATGGGATTGGTTCTAAACCTTTTTCTGCGAATACTCTTCCTCCGCTTCCTAAAGAGAAGATTTCGCTGAGAAATCATATTATTGCAAACTCTCGATATTTTTATACTCAAAAGAGAGAGGAAGTGGAAAGGAGTATTCAGCGTTGGTATGAGCCTATTAAGAAAGCTGAAAAGCGGAGTATTGCTCAAGAAAAACCCCAGAAGAAAAAACAAAAGAAAGCAAAAAAAGAAAAAGAGGAAAAATTCACTTCATCTGAACTTTTAGACAAGCAAGAAAAACAAGAAAAAAAATCTAGCGAAACTTTGCATCCGCAAAAGCAAAATACCGAGATGGAAGTCGCGCTTGATAATATTGTTTCTGATAAATTAAAGAATCTCCTCGATGGAATTACCTTAAGTAAAAAAGGAGAAGTTGAGAGTGAGAAAGAACAAGAAAAAAATGAACAAATGAAAACAAAAAAGAAAGTTTTAAGAGAAAGTCGTGATGACACAAAACAAACCTTAGCGGAACTCATTCAACAAGCTGTGGCTCTTGATAAGAAAGCTAAAAAGAAAAATAAAAAAGGGGAAAAAGGAGTTAAGCAAAAAACACAAAAACAAGTGCAATCTCAGTCAGATTTAGACCTGAAACACAGAGCAGAAGACGAACAAAAAAAGCAAGAACAGGAAGCTGAAAAAGGACTTTCAGAAGATCTTCTCAATATCTTATTCGAAGAATAAAGAGCAGATATTTATTATGATTATGATGATAAAAAAATATTGTTTCAAAATTTATTATCTTTTTGCTTTCCTCATTTCTTTTTTCTTGTTCCCACATTTTTCACACGCTCTCAGAATTAATGAGATTATGTATAACCCAGATGGTGCTGATACAAATCGAGAATGGGTAGAGATTTATAATGATGGTGCTGATGTGGATATAAGTAAATTTCATTTTTACGAAAATGATACGCATCACGGACTCCATCCAGATCAGTTTAATATTTTACACAGCGGTGAATATGCCCTTATTGTGAAAGATCTTGCTCAGGCTAAGGCTGCATTAGGGTCTCGATACCATTATGTGAAATCTTCTTTTTCTCTCAATAATACAGGAGAAACAATTGCTCTTTCTGATGAAAATAAAAATATTATTGATTCTTATACTTATCAAAGTGATGATGGGGCAAATGGTGATGGGCGGAGCCTCCAATTTTTTTCAGATGGATGGAAAGCGAGCAATCCTAGCCCTGGTGAAGAAAATATTTTTAGTTCATCTTCTCAGGGAAGTGGAGAAGATAGTAATCAGGGAAATAATACCCAAGAAGGAGAAGATGGAGATAATGTAAATATTCAAACAACGAAAAGTGAAGATTTGTTTAAACCTTATTACCTTCCACATTTAGATTTTCCTTCTTTCATTCTTGCAGAAAATACCTTTCATTTTACTGCTGGAGTAGAGTATGTGACGGAAACAGAAAAGACCTTAGAGCTTGATGGTTTCTATTATCTCAATTTTGGAAACGGGAAGAGTATTAGTTCGAGAAAGAGAATTGAAGGGGAATATCAATACCGTAATCCCGGGAATTATTTACTTTCTTTTGAGTATTATACTTCTTATCTTGCTTATAAAAGTGGAGAAAAAGCAGTAATATCCGTAAAGAAAAAAATTCATGTAGAAGAACACAATATTTTTATTGAGAAGCTCGACTCTTATGCTGGACTTGTCTTGAAGAATAAGCTCTCTAAAAATATTAATTTAGAGGGATGGCGTGTTGTTTGGAATAAGCATTTTTTTGTCTTTCCAAGACTTTCGTTCATACTTCCTCATGAACGGATGTATATCTGTTATAAAAATTTAGGTTTTTCTCCTGATTTGAGATATGGTCCAGTTTTTCTTTTTACAAATAGTGGAAAAATGGTGGATATTTTCCCATCTCCCTATAAAAAGGAAAAGAAAAACTTACAAAAACCGAGTCATAAAAAGCACCCTCTTAGCAAGAACAAAAATAGAAAAAAGAAGAGGACTATAAAAAAACATGCTGAAACAGAAGATTTTCGTTTTGCAGAACTTCAGGATGCAGAAGCACATTTTTTTACAGAGACAAAATCAGATGAAGATGTATTTTTAGAAGATTATCTTGCTAAACACCCTAAAAAAATAAGAGTTTCTTTTCCTTCTGAGGAAAAAGTTTCTCACAAAG
>CAZCYC010000050.1:0-3318 GCA_964502915.1 uncultured Candidatus Saccharibacteria bacterium
GTTGGAAGCCAGATATTCTACCACTAAACTACACCCGCATTTCTTAATTTCCAACAAAATCTATCTTATCACAGAAAAAAAAATCTGCAACAAAAAATACCTTATTACCTAAGGTATTTTTTAATCCTTTATTTTCCTGCAACCTTATCTTTGAGAGCTTTTCCAGCTTTAAATTTAGGAACTCTTTTTGCTGCAACTTTTACCATTTCTCCAGTTCGTGGATTTCGTGCTGTTCGCGCATCTCTCATGATTCCTTCGAATTTTCCAAAGCCTGCGATATCTACACTCCCTCCTTTTGCCATTTCATCTGCGATAGCATCAGTAAGAGCTTTAAGAATTTCTTCTGCTTGTACTTTAGTTCCTTTGGTAATTCCTTGAATGATAGTAATTAAGTCTTGTTTTTTCATCATATTTTAATATTTATTAATTATAACGATTAAGTCTTGAAACCTAAAAGGTTTTCATAAGCGTATTATATAACTATTTTTAATGAAATAACAAGTTTTTTTCATTGACAATATTTTTATAAATTTCTCTAATTAAAAAAGAGAAATTTAGCTTCTCTTTTTGATAACCTTATCAATAATTCCGTATTTCTTTCCAGTATCTGCAGTCATCCAATAATCTCGATCAATATCTTGTTCTATTTTCGTACTTTTTTGTCCTGTTGCATCTGCAAGCATTTTTATGAGCTCTTTTTTTAAAAAGAGAATTCTTTCTGCAGTGATTGCAATATCACTTGCTTGTCCTTCTACCCCAGTCATTGGCTGATGGATCATGATACTTGCGTGTGGAAGTGCATAGCGTTTCCCTTTTGCTCCTTGTGAGAGAATCATTGCTCCCATAGATGCAGCCATTCCAACACAAACGGTGGAAACATCAGGCTTAATGAAGTGCATGGTATCTATAATAGCTAAACCAGCAGAAATAGAACCCCCAGGAGAATTTACATAGAGGGTAATTTCTTTATCTGGATTTTCTTGTTCAAGATGGAGGAGTTGAGCAATAACGGTATTTGCCATATGGGTTTCAATTTCTCCAGCGACAAAGACAATTCGTTCATTTAATAATCTTGAATAAATATCAAATGCTCGTTCTCCTGCGTGAGTTTTTTCAATAACGGTAGGTATTAACATACTAGTGTAGTATAGTTTTTTTCTATTTCTTTGCAAATGAATCAAAAGGACATTTTCTTTCTTTAAGAGACATTTTTTTAAGAAAAAATGACATTTTCTATTCTTTTTATTTTGTGTTTTATATTTTGTGGATCAATATATACAAGGTAGAGATCTATTTGCCATTTTTTATGTCTTTCTTTTTTATTTTTATCATTTTCAAGAAAAAATAGCGCTGTTTGAAGAACTTTTTTATATTTATCGTGAGTAAAATTTTCTGCTGGATTATATTTTGTTTCATATGAAACTTTTTCTTCCTTTGACTTTGTTTCACGTGAAACGTTATTGCTTTTTGTTTCATATGAAACATTCTTATTTTGTATTGATTTTACTTCAATAAAGTGAATGACATTATTTTTTTCAGCTATAATGTCTATTTCACCAAAACTTTGCGTATAATTTTGCTCAATAATGTGAAAATCATGTTTCATGAGAAACTTTTTGCATATTTTTTCTCCTAATGCTCCGATTTTTTGAGTTTTGGAAGTAAATTGTTTCATATGAAATTCATTATATAGATCGTTTTATTTTTATAAAGTTTCATATGAAACTTTTATTAGGAAAATTTATTCAAATGTGTTACCATTATATTTATGTCTACCCATAAAGATAAAAAGAATGATGGAGGAAGATGTGTTTTTATTAGAAGGGATAAAAAAATTGTATTAGTTAAAAGAGCCAATAATTATAGTTGGGATAGTGCAGGTGGGGCTGTTGATAAGGGGGAAGAAATAGAGGAGGCTGCACTGAGAGAATTTGAAGAAGAAACAGGCATTTCTCAATCAATAATAAAAGAGTCTCCTTTCAAAATAGTCTTTGATAGTGAGTATATTCAGTTTGATGGAACAAAACTTTATACTTTTTTTGTAAAAATGGATAAAGAGAGTGAGTTTTATAAAAAATTTATTCCTAAAAATATTAATGAAGTTTCACATGGGGAAAGTCTTGCTGTTGATTTTTTTACGACGAGAGAAATTTTTAAAATGAGAGAGAATACGGTTGATGAGAAAGAAGGCGAAAAAATAAATTGGGGAAGTTTTAAGCCATTTTTACACATTTTAGATGAAAAAAAGAGAGATAAGTCAAAAAAACTTTCTGATTCTTTTGGTGAAAATTATGGACCTTTTAGATTTTATAAGAAAAAATAGTAAACGTTATTAAATATTAAATTATGAAAGCTATTATTCTCGCTGCTGGAAAAGGAAGTCGCCTTTTTCCTCTCACAAAAGACATTCCTAAAATTTTAATTCCTATTCATAAAGAAAAAAAAGTGATTCACTATCTTTTAGAATCTTTTCCACCTGAAATTAATGAACTTTTTTTTGTTGTTTCTCATCAAAAAGAGAAAATTATTCAATTTTTTACTGAGCAAGAAAATGAAAGGTATTTTTCTCGTTTCAAATCCATTCATTTTGTCTTTCAAAAAGAGATAACAGGGACGATGGGGGCAGTAAACCTCATTCAGAGCTTTATTAAAAAAGGTGAAAAATTTTTTGTGATTCATGGAGATGATCTCCATAAAAAAGAGGATGTTTATCATTTTGTGCAGAAGATTGATTATGGAATGTCTTTTATGAAAATACGTTATAATCCAAATTATTATGCTTTTGACTTTAAAGATGGTTGTGTTTCTTCATCAAGAAAACAAAATGAGAGAGAAAAAAAAGAAGGGGCTTACATTGCTTCTGGGATGTTTATCTTAGATGATCGTGTTTTTTCTTTTCCTCAAAAAATTCTTTTTTCTCAAGAGATTGGGCTCCCTCAAACTATTTTAAGGCAAAAAGAAAAAGTCCCAATTCAAGCTTTTATTGAAAATGCGTGGTTTCCTATCAATACTTTTGATGATTTGGAAAAAGCTCGTTCTTTTTACCAGAAAAAAGATAGATAATGTTTCATATGAAACATTATCTATCTTTTTTGTTTATAAGTCTGTGGATAAAAGGACATTTTTAATTTTTAAGGACATAAAAAGGTCATACTTATGCCCATTATACCCTAAGTTATCCACAGAAAGGACATTTTGTTTAAAAAAAGACATCTTTAAAGGTCTTTTTTATTTTGATAATTTGCCCACCCGCCAGGACTCGAACCTGGAAAAACGGTTCCGAAGACCGTTGTGATATCCATTTCACCACAGGTGGAT
>CAZCYC010000051.1:0-3311 GCA_964502915.1 uncultured Candidatus Saccharibacteria bacterium
TTAATACATCTTGAGAGACATAATTTTCTGAAGCAATGAGATTAATAACTTTCTTCTGTCGTTTCTTTTCTCTAAACAATAATTTTTGTATTTCTTTATCTTGCATTATATGGAGTATAGCAAAAATGCAAAAAACTTGTAAAACTCTTACCTAAAATTTATACTATTCCTATGGCTCTATCAGATAAAAAAATCTTAAAAGAAAAAAAGAAAGGAGATATTATTATTAGTCCTTTTAGGAAAGAAAATCTCAATACATCAAGTTATGATGTAACCTTAGGAGAATGGTACTACCGAGAACAAAACACTAAAGATCACCACAATATCTATAATATTTATCAAAAATCACATACAGAACATGTATGGGGGAAAGCCCAACGAGCAGAAAAAGCATCAAAAATTTTTGCAAAATACAATCTCAATCTCCAAGGAATTAAAGCAGATGATAAAATTATTCTCCTTCAACCAGGAGAAACCATCCTCGCTCATACAGAAGAATTCATTGGTGGAAAAGAACATATCACCACAATGATGCAAGCGAGGTCTTCTCTCGGACGAAACTTTATTGAAGTTTGTAAGTGTGCAGGATGGGGAGATGTTGGTTATGTAAATCGATGGACTATGGAAATTACTAATAATTCACAATATTATGCTATTCCTCTCGTGGTAGGGCGACGTATTGCCCAAATTGTATTTATGGAAACAGGGGAAATTCTAGCAAAGAATTATACCGACAGCGGAAAATATGCTCAATCACTTAATATAAAAACACTCAAAAAAAATTGGAAACCCTATGACATGCTTCCAAAACTTTGGAAAGAAAGAGAAATTCAAAATGAGAAAAAAAGAAAGAAAAAATAATTTACACTCCTCTTTTAAGAATCCCAAAAAAGAGAAAAATCAAATTACTATCATCGCGGCTATCGATGCACAACGAGGAATTGGAAATAAAAATAAACTCCTCTTCTCTCTCAAGAGAGATATACAAAGATTTAAAAAAATAACTACTGGTGGGATAGTCATCATGGGTTCAAAAACTTATAATTCTATTCCTCAGAAATTTCGCCCATTAAAAAATCGCATAAATATTGTTCTCAGCCGTAAAGAAGATGATCATAAATACGATAATCTCATCGTTGTTCATTCTCTTGAAGAAGCTATGAAAATAGCACAATCTTTCCACAAAAAAATTTGGGTAATAGGTGGAGCAAGTATCTATACACAATTCCTCCCTTTTGCTGACAATTTAGAAATCACACAAATTTTTACCAAAAGAGAAGCAGATGCTTATTTTCCAAGATATGAAGAAAATTTTAAACTTCAAAAGAAGTCAAAAAAATATTTTGATGAAAGAGAACAAGTTTTTTATCAATTTCAAAAATGGGTGAAAAAAGAAAAAGAATAGAATAAATTCTATTCTTTTTCTTTTTTCACCCTCAAAAGTGTTTCAAGTCGTTTTTTAATTTCTGGACCTATTTGTTTCAGTCTTGCTCTCACAGGTTCAAGTTTCTGTTCAAGAAATTGAAGTTTTAATTCTGGAATTTCTTCTCCGTTTTCTTTAGCCTCGGCAAGAGAAGCAACTTCTTTTTGAATCATTCGCAATTCCTGCATTAAATGCTTACGTTCTGCCCGTAAATCTGAAAGTTTTGGATCTTCCTTGAGCATATAAATATTTTCTCTCAATTTTTGAAGATCAATTACTCCTTCTTGTCCTCCTGTATTATAAATTTGTCTTTCTGTACTTCCCATACCTATCTCTTTTCTTTAACTTAAAGGGAAACTTATCATACTACACATTTATAAAAAATGCAATAAAAAAAGAGAAGCTCTCTTCTCCTTTAATCAATAATCTCGACCCCCATAGATCGCGCTGTTCCTGCAACAATTTTCTTCGCTGCTTCAATATCATGAGCATTAAGGTCCTCCATTTTAGTTTCTGCAATCTCACTGAGCTGTGCTTGGGTAATCTTACCAGCCTTCTTTACATTAGGTCTTCCTGAACCTTTCTGTACCCCAGCAGCTTTCATAATAAGTTTTGCAGTAAGTGGTGTTTTTACAACAAAATCAAAAGATCGATCGTCATAAACATTAATCACCACAGAAACCTTTGTCCCCATCTGATCTTGGGTTGCCGCATTAAACTGATTTACAAACTCTCCAATATTTACTCCAGCTTGCCCAAGAGCAGGACCAAGTGGTGGAGCAGGAACTGCTTTTCCTGCCTCAATTTGTAATTTTAATTGTTGTGCTAATTTTGCCATAATTCATTTATAGTTTCTTGATCTGAATAAAGTCTAATTCTACAGGCGTTTCGCGCCCAAACATAGATACGAGTAGTTTAACTTTTCCCCTCTCGCTGTCAATACTCTGAATTTTTCCTTCGTAATCTGCAAAAGGCCCATCAATAATTTTCACAATTTCTCCAATTTCATACTGAACATCTTCTTCAATCCTTGAAGATTCCATTCTTTTGAAAATAGCCTCGACTTCCTCTTTTTTGAGAGGCACAGGGTCGGTTCCTCCTGCACCAATAAATCCCGTTACACGCGGGGTATTTCTCACAATATACCAAGTATCTTCGGTAACAATCATATCTACCAAAACATAACCTGGATAAATTTTCTTGTCTTCCTCAACTCGTTTTCCATTCTTAATTTTTACCACTTTTTCTGTAGGAACGAGCACGTTGAAAATGAGGTCTTGTACTCCAAGAGACTCAATACGCTGTCGCAAGTTTTTTTCTACAGCCTTTTCATAACCTGCATAGGTATGAATAGCATACCAACCACGTTCGCGCTTGATCTCTTTTTTTTTCTTTTCTCCTTCTGTCATATTTTTTTAGGAAAAAAATAGTGGCATACCATATTGCACAAAAACATAATCAAAGAATGCCATATAGTAAGCAACGAAGAGGGAAATAAGTATTACAATAACGGTATAAGTTAAAGTTTTTTCTCGTGATGGCCACACGACCTTCGCCATCTCTGCTTTTACTTCTTTTAAGAATTTCATATATGTTAAAAAGCCCTAAAGGCTTCGCTAAACTCATATTATATTTAATAAAAATTAAAGTCAAATAAAAATGAAATGAATAATAGAAAAACATTAAAAGAATTTTTGTATTACAACAAATGAAAAAAATAATATATAGAAAATACTCGTAAATGGAAGCATTAAGCGAAAAAATTTTGATTGTAAATATGAAGGAAGAAGTTTTACCTCAACTCGATAGAGAAGCCATGCAATCAGCCCCATGGCAAAAGCATTGAGTGTTGAGCCGATAATAATAAGCGTATGGGGTTGGGAAATAC
>CAZCYC010000052.1:0-3233 GCA_964502915.1 uncultured Candidatus Saccharibacteria bacterium
ATGGTTCGGAAAAACTATCATCCAATCAAATAAGCGTTTCAATTACGAAGAAGCACAAAAAAGTATTGATAATGGAAAGGGGCTCTATGCCTTTGAATTATCTGAACTCAATCGCCTCGCAAAAATATTTGAACAAAAACGTTATAACAAAGGAGCACTCAATTTTGAAACACATGAAGTAAAATTTATTCTCGATGAAAAAGGAAAACCTATTGATGTAAAAGTAAAAGAACGTATTGATACACATAAACTTGTCGAAGAGTTTATGCTTCTTGCAAATAACCGAGTTGCAAAATTTCTCTCAGAAAGAGCACCTTTCTCTGTCTATCGTATTCATGGAAAACCAGAAGCAGAACGTGTGGAAAAATTAAAAGAATTTCTTAAACTTCTTGATATCCAAGTAAAACTCGTTGATGGAATTATTCCTCCGCAAGAATTACAAAAAATTATTAAAGATGCAGAAGGAAGCCCTCTCTACGATACCCTACAAACAGCAGTTGTGCGCTCAATGCAAAAAGCAATTTATAGCACGAAAAACATTGGGCATTTTGGACTCGCTTTTCAATATTATACTCATTTTACCTCTCCTATTCGAAGATACCCAGATATTCTTGTCCATCGTCTACTAGCAGATGTGCTCGAAAAACAAGAAATAGAAAAAGACCAAGCTTGGCATGAAAAAATTTGTGTACATGCCTCTTCCCAAGAACAATCCGCTATCACCGCAGAAAGAAATTCAGTAAAAATTAAACAGGTAGAATATATGGCTACAAAAAACCCTCATGAAATACTCGAAGGAGTGGTAACAGGAACAGGAAAATTTGGAGTATTTGTTGCAGAAAAAAAATCTCTTTCAGAAGGAATGATTCGTCTAGGAGATTTAGGAAACGATTTCTTCCAATTTAATGAGAAAAAAGGAATAATTACTGGGAAAAAGACAGGGAGAGTCTTTAAACTCGGTGATAATATAAAAATAAAAATAAAAGAAGTTAACCTACAAAAACGACTCATTGATTATAAGCTTGCAGAATAGAAAGAAATTTGACTTTTTTTAAAAAAATAGTAATATATTTATGCACTTACGACTAAACTAAAAAAGATGAGAAAAAGGAAAAATACAAATAAATATTTTTCAGAAATGGCACTCGCTCTAGCCCTTTTGATTGGGGCGTTTTCCATTTTTTCGGTAGCTTTTGGGGTACAAAAATCTTATATTTTCCAAGTAAGAGATAATGATCAAGATTATTATCAAGCTCATTTTAAACTCAAACATAAAAAAGAAAGGGTAAGAGAAAAAAAACTTAACGAACAAAAACAAAAAAAATACGATAATCCTTTTAAAAATCGCTATATTCTCCAACACCTGGAAAAACTTGGGGCAATACATGCACGCAGTTTTCTTGTTGGAGATCTTGATACAGGAGAAATTATTTTTGAAAGAAAAGCAAATAATCAATTCCCTATCGCTTCTCTTACAAAATATTTTACTGCATTCACCGCAGCAAAAATACTCGAACCAAATGAGCTTGCGAAAATAACAACAGAAAAGCTTAAGGTAGAAGGAAATCGTGCTCATTTTCGTATCGGAGATAATTTGAGTATCAGAAATCTTCTCTATCCACTTCTCCTCGTTTCCTCCAATGACGCAGGAGAAATCATTGCAAGACAAAGAAATAGAAAGATGTTCATTACTCAGATGAATAACATTGCAAACATCTACCAACTCAAAAATACTTCCTTTGAGGACCCAACAGGTCTCTCTAAAAATAATAAATCAACAGCAAAAGATCTCTTCAAATTTATGAGAATCATAAGGGATGAATTTCCACAAATTGTAAATATTTCAAGTCTCAACACTGTAGAGCTTCATGGTTATACCTGGAGAAATATTAATCGAGCCTCACAAATCAAAGAATTTTTTGGAGGAAAAACTGGATATACGAATGCAGCAAGACAAACGAGTATTGGTTACTACAAAATAAAACTTGCAAATGACCAAATAAAAAACATCGCAATCGTCATTCTACAATCTGACCAACGAGAAAAAGATACAAAAAATATCATTAATTATCTCAAAAAATATGTTGCTTACATTTAAAAAACACTAAATTAAATAGTGTTTTTTATTTTAAAAAAACTTTATTTTTCTGTTCTGAACAGGTATACTGTTTCTTATGCAGCCACTTGAAAAATTAGCAAAACTTTTTGAACAATTCCCAGGAATAGGAAAAAGACAAGCAAAACGTTTTGTTTATTTTATCTTACATAAAAATCAAGCTTATCTCCAAGAACTCATCGAGGAAATGCAAAAAGTAAAAAATGAAATTCATCAATGCAAATCTTGTTATCGCTTTTATCCAAAAAACGGAAAAAATATTTGTGAAATCTGCGCTGAAGAAAATAGATCAAAACAAATACTTATTGTAGAAAAGGATGCTGATTTAGAAAAAATTCACACAAGCAAACTCTATGAAGGAAAATACTTCGTTCTTGGGGGTTTCATTGCAAGTCATGAAAAAAGAAAAAATTATGCACGAACAGAAGAACTCTTCCGAAGGATTCGTGAAGACAGAGAAAAAGGAATTTTAGAAGAAGTTATTTTTGGGCTTTCTGTAAGTCCAGAGGCAGAACATACACGACTCCATCTAAGTTCCCTCTTGAAAAAAGAATTCCCAGATTTACAAATAAGTACCCTAGGGAGAGGGCTTTCTACAGGGACAGAGTTAGAATATTCTGACAATGAAACACTCAAATATGCATTTCAATCAAGAATAAAAGAACAATAAAAAACAAAACATTCGTTTTGTTTTTTATTTTATGTGACCCTACGGAGAATCGAACTCCGGTTTCCGCCGTGAGAGGGCGGCGTCCTAACCGCTAGACGATAGGGCCAAAAGGCTCTATCATCATAACAAATTATCCAATTTATGCAAAAAGAAAAGAGTTGGAGCCTTTTGCTTCAACTCTTTTCAGAACTTTCATCTTTAACCTCTTTTTAAGAAAGAGAAGTAATTTTTACCTTCATAAAAGCTTGTCGGTGTCCTTTCTTTTTAAAGTAACGAGATTTCGCTTTATAACGAATAACCGTTACTTTTTTTGCCTTTCCTTCTTCAAGAAGTTCTCCTTCTACTTTTGCTCCACTCAGGTAAGGGGTTCCGATTTTACTGTCTGAACCATTGTCAGTCATTAAAACCTTTTCAAAAACAATTTTGTCTCCTTGAGTGAATTCACCT
>CAZCYC010000053.1:0-3211 GCA_964502915.1 uncultured Candidatus Saccharibacteria bacterium
TCTACTAAGGTAAAAGCTTTATCTTCCTGCATCAAATTTCTCTTCATAATTCTATGATAGCAGAAAAGAAAAGTCATGCAAAATTTTCTATTCGGAAAATTTTGCAGGACTTTTCAAATAAAAAAACGCAAAAAGCGTTTTTTTAAGCTTAACATAATTAAATAAATTATGCACAAGCAGTGTTGTTTGATCCTAATGCATTTGCAGAATCTTCCCCTTTAGCAACACCTGTTGAATCAGCACAGAAATAACTACCATCAGACAATTTAACATCAGCAGCCCATGCTGTTTGATCAGTAGCAACGTTACAGGTAAAGTCGGATCCATATTTATGAGATAGTTTTGCAAAACTTCCAGTACTACACAAAGTAGTTGGATATTTACCATCATTTGTTACATTTATTTCTCCCTCAGCTCTTAAACTACTCGTAACAGCTTCTTTTGCAACATCCTTAGCTTTATTTCTTGCTGTTCCAAGAGAAGCTAACACTACAGCTGCTAAAATTCCAATAATTGCAACCACCACGAGTAATTCAATTAATGTAAAACCTTGTTGTTTTTTCATTTCTTTTTATCAAAGTTATTAAAAACGAATAATTTACTCGAGAAGAATCTCGAATACACCATTTCCCTTCTTCATGAGAAATTGGGTTACCTCTATTATAACAAAAAGCCTAAAAAATATACAAGTTTTCAGCTATTGACATAAAAAAATAAATGTTTCGGTTCAAAAATGAAAAATAAAAGTTTTATAAAAGTTATTTTGGGGAAAATAGATTCACTTTTTTGTGATTTAGAAAAAATTGAATGAAAAATTCAAATATTAATTAAAAAGATAAACACTTAAGAACTTTGGCTTGTAGAGTTTCCACTCCGCGATTTATTTTTTACAAAAAAAAATAAATCGCGGATGTTAAAATGACAAACTCGTGAGTAATTGAGAAGGAGAAACAATAGATTATTCGGCAGGCCCAGAATGACAGAGATAAATAAGTGAGAATGATAGAGAAAAGTTGTTGAGAATAATGAATAGAAAAAATTCTTTTCACAAATACCATCTTCTTTTTTTAGCAAGATGCTAAATCTAAATTAGGACTTAATAAAATTACACAGAAAATGATACAAATAAAAAAATATCCATTTTTAATGGATATTTTTTTATTTGTAAAAATTATCTTGTTTTAAGAAATTCCACTTGCAACAGAATAAATAGGAACCATCACTGCCATGAGTAAACCTCCAACCCCAAGTCCGAGTAATACAATCATTGCAGGCTCAATCATACCGATAAGTGTCTCCACAGCCCCTACGACTTCCTTGTTATAAAAGACAGCAAGCGTTTTAAGAATCTTTCCAATAGAACCTGTTTCTTCACCAACCTGAATCATTTGAACCATAATTTGTGGAATTTCTTCATGTTCAGAAAATGCTTCTGAGATATTTTTACCACCTTTCACTTCTTCTACTGCGTCACGCAAAATATCTTCATAAACCTTATTCCCAACTACATCAGCAGAAATCTCCAAGGTTCTCACCACAGGAATTCCAGATGTGAGCATCGTATTAATGTTGTCAGCAATTCGTGCAAGATAAATTTTTCGATAAAGATTTCCAAAGCCAGGAAGCATTAATTTTAATCGATCAAATTTTGCTTTCCCTCCTTCAGTATGGAGAGTTCGTATAATAAAGAAAGCTGCAATAACCACAAAAATACCTAGGAATATACCATAATTCACAAAAAAATCAGAAAGATTTAAAACTATTTTTGTATAGAAAGGAATTTCCTGCCCAGAATCTGTAATAATTTTGGCCATCTGAGGAATCACCTTTACCAACATCAATACCATCACAGAAATAAAGGTGAAAATAATGAAAGCAGGATAAACCAACGCATTCTTTGTCTTAGAGGTAAGATTATGACTTCGTTCAAGATAGTCCGCAAGAAATTGAAAAGTCTGAGTAAGGTTACCTGATTCTTCTCCTGCACGAATCATATTGACATAAAAATCAGAAAAAACTTCTGGTTGTTTTGCCATCGCTCCAGAAATAGAAGTTCCTCC
This sequence comes from uncultured Candidatus Saccharibacteria bacterium, assembly GCA_964502915.1. Classification (GTDB taxonomy): domain Bacteria; phylum Patescibacteriota; class Minisyncoccia; order Phycocordibacterales; family UBA1006; genus UBA1006. The sequence continues at coordinate 2,061 of CAZCYC010000053.1, forward strand.
TTTAATATCCTGAGCAATTTGCAAAAGTGCCTTTTTAATTCCTTTAGAATCTGAGTTCTCACCGAGAAGTTCAAAAATACGCACAGCAGAAACTTGTGCCTCAAAGAGTGTCGCTGCTTGCTTTGACATCAATACGATGTCTTTCATTTTTACCTTATTAAGGAAAGGTAAATTTGCTTCAAGAAAACTCTTTTTATTGCTTGGAACAATAGATACTACGATATACCCTCTCCGTTGTAAATTTGCTACTGCGAGATCCATGTTTGCAGCATCAATTTTCCCTCGTTTTTCTTTCCCGTCTTTTGTGCTAACTACATAATTATATAACATACTTCATTATTATACTCCAAGTGAAAATTTTAAACAAATAAAAAATCTATGCTTAAAGCATAGATTCGAGAAGTCTCGGATTGAGTGAATGACGATAAGCTTCATCAACACTAATATGCCCTTGTTGCACAAGTTCAATAAGCGACTTATTCATATCGATCATTCCTTCCTCAGAACTTGTCTCAATAACCGTATTAATTTCATAACTCTTTCCCTCTCGAATGAGATTTGCTACGGCTTTATTATTAATCATAAGTTCATAAGCAGGAACTAATCCTCCTTTTTGACTTCGCAAAAGTCTCTGAGAGAAAATTCCAAGAAGTGAACTCGCTAATTGAGAACGAACTTGATTCTGTTGATTCCCCGGGAAGGAGTCAACAATACGATCAATCGTTTGTGATGCAGAGTTCGTATGAAGTGTAGAAAATACCAAGTGTCCTGTTTCTGCAGCAGTTACTACCGTAGAAATAGTTTCTGGAGTTCTCATCTCGCCAACCATAATCACATTCATGTCTTCCCGAAACAAAGCCTTTAAACCAGTCTCAAAAGAAAGGGTATCTGTTCCAACTTCTCGTTGGTCAATAATAGAGAGATCATCCTTAAAAAGATACTCAATTGGATTTTCAATGGTAACAATATGCTCTCTTCTCTCGTGATTAATCATATTAAGCATCGCTGCCATAGTTGTAGATTTTCCTTGTCCTACAGGACCCACTACTAAAAAGAGTCCTTGGGTTTTTTTTGTAAAATCTGCAAGTATTTCTGGAAGGTTTAATTCTGAGAGCTCTCGAATTTCCTGTAAAACACGAAAAGCAATATTA
>CAZCYC010000054.1:0-2904 GCA_964502915.1 uncultured Candidatus Saccharibacteria bacterium
TTGCCATACGAGCTTTGAATTTTTCTGCTCGCCCAGCCGTATCTAATCGTTTTTCCACCCCTGTGTAAAATGGATGAGATTTTGATGAAATTTCTACTCGCACAAGTGGATACTCTTTTCCTTCAAATTTACCTGTTTCTTGAGTTTCAATGGTAGAGGAAATAAGAAACTCCTCCCCACTAGCATTATCGTGAAAAATCACCAATCTATAATCTTTTGGATGAATATTTTTTTTCATAATGTGGAAAATTATACACAAAGAGAAAGAAAAAACAAGAATTTTTATCGCTTCCTTCTCACGATGAGAAAAGGAGTAGATTCATGAGATTGCCCTAACGGGTTATCGCGAAACATTTCTTTCATAAAATGAACAGATGCTTTCGGATATTTTCCAATAAGATTTACTCCCAAATCATTAGCATCAACAATATAAAAATGAATATCTTTATCTCGGAATTTTTCTTCAAGCCTCTTTATTACCTGATCAGGATTTTTAGGAATAAGAGAAGCATATTCATTATACGGAGGAATTGTATTTTCTGTAGGCCCATCAATACCACGTACTTTCTCTCCTGCAATTTTATAAAAAATACCTCTCAAACCAAAAAGTTTTCCTAATGCTGAAAAAAAAGCGGCGAGTAGGATTCTTAAAACCCCAACTTCTTGAATGGCAAGTTGCATGGTTTGTGGGGTCCCCAACCCTATCCCAGCAGAACTCTTCTTTACAAATTTTGAAAGAAATTTTGCCAAAAAACCATAACGAATCTCAGAAAATTTATAGACCCGCTTTTGCGTAATAGCAAGCACTGATTCTGCAATTCCAACATGATCACCTTTTTCTAAAAATGCTGAAAGATATTGATCTATGATTTCGTCAAAATTATCTTCTGCTAAGATAACTCTTGTTTTTACTGGATAACGATAATACCAATTTCCTTGATATGCTTTCAAAACTTTTTTATTTTTATTTCCTTCTTTTAAAATCATAAAACTTCTTTTTTTTATTATGATGCATCTCGCTCAAGCGTATCAATCATAGTTTGAATTTTAATAGCCTTTTTCATAACACTTGGAGCATAAGAACCACAATTTCCATAATAACGACATGCTGCCTGATATTCTGCCTGATAGCTCTGTTTCGCTGCCCCTTTATCTCTGAGAAAAATTCCTGTAGCCATGACAGCATCACGCGGATTCCACGGATTTGCAACAGGAGTATTGAGATAAGATTCTACTCTTCGCGCAACACTCATCCATGAATTAGGAATGAATTGTGTATAACCCATAGCACCACCATAACCATAATATTTCCCGTTTTGGTAAATAGCACAAGAAACCGGAGTTTTTTTCCAATCACGTCCCAAAGCAGAAGTAATCTTCTTAAAATTAGGAATATTGCTTACTATCATTGTTCTCTTTGCTTTTTTCCCAGAGCGAATATAGATACCATCTCCTGTTTTATCATCACGAAGATAACAACCACCTACATTACGACCAAAACCAGTCTCTTGTTGCATAATAGCCATAATGAAAGCAGTTCTCACTCCAGTTTTTTGAGAGGCAAGTTTTGCGTAATCATATGCCTCACCGAAGGAAATTGATTTACTCTGAATCCCACTTCCCTGAAATTTAATCAGTGTTGCTCGAATTTTTCTAATTTCTTCCTGTCGCTTCTTTTTCAACGCAGCAAGGGTAGCTTCTCGAGATTTACTCACACGAAGTGCAAGATCTCTATCTTTTTTTTGCACCTCAATTTTACCTTTCTCAAGAGCCAAAGCATAGCGTGTATTTGCCTCCTCTTGTTTTTTCTCTTCAAGTGATACTTTCTCTTCATAAATTTCTGATTTGAGATCTTTAATATGCTGAAAAGAACGAATTAATGATTTTTCAAGAGAAGAATAGAGTGGAAGGTTTTCAAAAAATTGAGAGATACTTTCCCCGCTCATCAAAAGTTCAAAAAGTGAAAACTCACCAAGTTCATAACGCTTTCTCAAAATTTTTGCAAGCGACTCTTTTTCTCTCTTTAACTTCTCATTGAGATTTTGTATGGTAAATTCTTTTCTTTGAATTTCTTTTCTTAATTGAGAAATATTATGACTCTTTTCAAGTATTGCTTTTTCTGTGGAAGAAATTTCTCTCCTCAATTTAGCTATTTCCGAACTCAAATTTTGTTGATTTCCTTTTTCTTGAGAAATATTTTTCTCTAATCTTTTAATTTCAGCTTCTTTCTTTGCAATTTCATTACGCAAACGTAATTCACACTGGCTTTGTGTTTCATTCGCCCGACAATCGTTAATTCCAGCGAAAGTATTTTTTGCAAAAAAAACAAAAACGAGAAAAAAAGATAAAAGAAAAAGTTTCTTTATAATCTGCAACATAGCAGTATTATAAACTCTTTAAGAAAAAAACAAAAGCAAGGTTTAAACTTACTTTTGTTTTTTAATCTTCTTGTACAAGAAGAAAATCAATACTTATAATATGAGAACTCACAACATCCGTTTGCATCTCTTGGAGAACTACAGGATATTCCTTTCCTTCAATTTCTAAAATAAATTTTTCTTTGTCTCGTATATCCTTCCAAAGAGAACGCACTCGACTATCAGGAACTTTAATCATAATATTTTCAAGGTCTTTCCCATACACAATAGCAGGAATAAATCCGTTTTCACGCATTTTCTTTGTTGACTCATCTTTTGTTCTTTTTTCGGCTTCTAGTTTTTTCATATGGGCTGCATTATAGATAATTTAGATTTTTAAGCAAGCTTTTTCTTATAAAGAAAAGAACAAAATACTGAAATAAAGAGAACTTTTCTTTTCAGAAGGATTGTATATAATAAGAAAGATAAATCAGAGATTGTTTTGCCTACCAAGCAAAATTATTTCTCAGCAGATGAGAAATAAGCC
>CAZCYC010000055.1:0-2882 GCA_964502915.1 uncultured Candidatus Saccharibacteria bacterium
TTTTCAGTGTTTTCAGTGTTTTCAGCCTCCTCAAGCATTTCTGCATCTTCTGGAATAATCTCTTCTTGTGTTTCCCAATCAGGAAGATCTGCAGAAGAATATTTCATATCAGAAATTCTTCGCAACTTGTGTCTCATTACCTTAGAAACAACATTTCTCAAGAAGTAAAGTTTTGATCTTCTTACCTTCGCACGTCGGGTAACCTCAATAGAATCAATTACGGGAGAATAGAGAGGAAAGATTCTCTCTACCCCAACCCCATGTGAAACTTTTCGCACAGTAATAGTTCCTCCGTTCTCTCGGCCGTGCTTGCGCGCGAGAACGAGCCCTTCAAATGTTTGAATTCGCGTCTTCCCTTTTTCTTGAATCTTCACATGCACCTTTACGGTATCACCTGCTTTAATATCAAAATCCTTACGATTTCGTGTAGATTCTGGAAGATAATCTGTATGTATTCTCGACATAACAGAGATTAGATTAGCATAAAAAAGAGAAAAAACAAGAAAATATGCTATGATGATAATATGAAAAATCACCGAAAATTCATCATTTTTTTAGGTTGGCTAGGAACCATACTTCTCATTGGAGCTTATATTTTAAATCTCTATGGTTTTATTTCTTCAACAGGAATGAGCTATGCGCTCATCAATATCATTTCAGGGATTCTCCTTAGCATCCGTGTTTACTATGATAAAGATTGGTCGCTCTTTGTTCTCAATTTCTTTTGGGCGATTATCCCTATAGGAAATGTGATTAAGATTTTATTGCATAAATAAAACACGGCCGCTATGCTATGTTTTATATTTTAAACAAAAGAGATAGTGCTTTTTGCATATCTCCAGGAAGTTCTGTTTGAATGAAAATTTCTTCTCCCTCCCTATCTTGAAAATGAATACTCTGAGCATGAAGTGCTGTTCTCGTAAGCCCAAGCGTTTCTTTTCGTCTTCCACGATAGAGAGAATCTGCAACGAGTGGGTGATTAATATATTTCATATGCACACGAATTTGGTGAGTCCTCCCTGTTTTAGGGGAAACTTCAACGAGCGCATATTTTTCATATTTCCCCTGTTTATTTTTCTTTCTCCTATCCTCAAAACAAGATAATATACGATAATAGGTCTCCGCATCGCGTAAGTTTCCACGCGCAGATTCTCCCGCCTGCTTCATACGAAAATCTTTTTTACTTCTCCCAATAGGCGCATCAATAACTCCATTTTTTTCTTTCGGACAACCATAAATGAGAGCAAAATATTTCTTTTCAATTTTTCGCTCCTTAAATTTTTGTTTTAAATCAAGAAAAGATGCTTGATTTTTTGCAATAACTAAAATTCCGGAAGTATCTCGATCAATACGATGCACAATTCCCGGTCGTTGAATTTCAATCTCTTCTCCTTTTTTATTCTCTATTGTCATATTTTCTCCAACCCCCTTTATTTCTGGATATTTTTCTAAAACCCAATCAACCACATTTGGCTCATCGGTTTTTCCGTCACTGTGAACCACAATCCCACTAGGTTTATAGATGACGAGAACATTTTTATTTTCAAAGAGAATATTGATGAACATAGAAGTTATCATAGCAAAATAAAAAGAAAAACAAAAAACCTCATTATGAGGAATTTTTTGTTGTTTACTTCTTTCTCGTAATTCGAGAAAGCTCTGACATGAGCACATTGGTCCCAAAAAACTTTTCCTTGAGAACTTCTATATCTATTTTCTCACTTTCTACCTTTTTATATTTTTTATACATCACATAGTTCAAATGATTGTGAATCATCATATACTTTTTTTCAAGTGATTTGTTATGGTATTCTCGCGAAAGTGCAAGAAACAACTCTGTTTGCTGTTTCATTTGTTCTAAAAGAGAATACTGAATCAAATGTTTGAGAAGAGTGTCTTCTTCATTAAACTTGAATTTCGCTAGAAGATCTCGAGAGGCTTTATGTGATGTAATGAGCAGGTATGGAGCGACTTCAACACTCCCTCTGTAAGTCCCATCTGCATTTTCAAAATATTTAATAATGGGAGATTTACCACTTTGAATAATTTGAACAATCTTATTCAATTTTTTTCTAATTACATCTAAATCTTCAGAAGTAGTGATATCTACTGTTGCTCCAGCAAATTCATACTCTTTTTCCCCATCTAATTCGTGCTGAAATTCTAGGGAAAAATCAAAACCTTTATTGAACTCAGGATTGGTAACTCCATAATCATCAGGTTTTGCTGTCGGGGAGACTGCTACGTAGTAAGTGTGGTCTGGAGAACTATTGAGCCAAGACTCTAAATAGTTAGCTACAACAAGCTCAACCGTTTTTGAAAAAAACTTCTCTTTATCTTTTTCCCATTCTTTTTCCAATTCCTCAACCGAGGCCAAATCAGCAAGTACCTCTTCTTTAGAATAGGTATTTCCAATAAAATCCTCTGGGTTTGGAATGTATGGTCGAACTCGTTTGTAAGCTTTTTCATAGATTTCTCTCAATGCTTCTTGAGAAAAATAACCTGCCCTTTCTTTTTTAAGCTTTAAAAAATTTTGAAAAATAGCGAAAATTTCCCTCTTAATCAGATCACGGTCATAACCCTTTTTCTTAAAATTTTTAATAACTTCCTTTAGTTTATTTTCTGTATCATTTATAATTTCATCTACTTTTTCTTCTCCATAGAGAAAAACAAAATCATCTCGGTAATGATTTAAAATAAATTCAGGAAGTTCTGAAAGATCATCTAAATATTTTAATTGTTCAAAAAAATTCATATATTTCATATATTACATAAATATAATATCTTGTCAAATTTTAAATCTATGTTCTTTTGTGTTAAACTCTAATTATGATTGGATATCTTACAGGAAAAACACTCTTTGTGGATGACGGAGATATTAT
>CAZCYC010000056.1:0-2878 GCA_964502915.1 uncultured Candidatus Saccharibacteria bacterium
TCTGGAATTCGGTGACAAGTTTCTTCGTTGTTGGTCCATAATCCTTATCAATTTTCATATTTTTACCAAAATAAATATTGAGAAATTCTTGTATTTTACCTACTGCTTCACCACTATCTCCCTTCTCAAAAATAATTTTCTTTTCTTTCAATGCTTCTAATTTAGATTTTAATGTTTGATATTTTGTGTTGTTTTCTTGTTTTTGTTCTTGTGTCGTTTGATGCTCTTCCTTGCTACTATCTTTTTCTTCTTGTTTTGGTTTTTCTTCTTCTTTTACGAGAAATCTCTCTCCATTGTTTTCTTCAAGAGGGACCTCAGCTGCTTTATTTTTTTCCGCTATGACATTTTCTTCTTTTGTGGGTTCGTGAACTATTTGTTTCTGGCTATACATTACTTTATTGTCTATTTGATGTAATGCCCAGAATACTCCCATCCCCAAGAGAACGAGAAAAATGAAATTCATAATTTGATATTTGATTTCTTTCATATGTCTGCATCATAACAGAAAAGAGAAAGGGAAAAAAGTTGCTTTTACAAAAGAATTATCTTTTTTCTTTTAGTCAATTTTTTGTTTTTTACTTTCTGTTAGAATGGCAACATATGAATACATTAATACATTATTTACCTTCATTACAGGTTGGATTATCTCTTTTACTCATTTTTCTCATTCTCATGCAACAATCAGATGAGTCTCTTGGGGAAGCTTTTGGAGGGAGTGATTCTTTTGACAACGTAAAGAGGACGAGAAGAGGTGGAGAAAAAAAACTTTTTCAGTTTACCATTCTCATTGCGGTGCTTTTTGTAATAAGTTCTATCGCTGTTTTTGCGCTTGCTCAATAGTTGTTTGATTTTTGTTTTGCTATGAAGAATTTTTTTAAATTTTTATTTCCCTTGGGGTTTTTCTTTCTCCTTCTGTTCCTCTTTTTTTTACATCGCAATGATGTTGTTGTAAAAATTCCAGGTGGAGTATTGAGAGAAGGTTTGGTAGGAACTCCACAATATATCAATCCGGTGCTTGCTCAAGAGTCCAGTGACCGAGCGCTTACCCGTCTCGTTTTTGGAACCCTTTTACACCGGGAAGGACAAGATACTTATTTTGATCTTGCTGATGACCTTATTGTTTCTCCAGATAGAAAGAAATATACGCTCGTTTTGAGAGATGATATTTACTTTCATGATGGGCAAAAGATAACAGCTGATGATGTTGTTTTTACCTTAGAAAAAATACAGGATCCACAAACAAAGAGTCCGCTCTTTGCAAAATGGGAAGGAGTAAAAATTAAGAAAATTGATAATAGAGAAATTGAATTTGATCTTGAACAAGCTTATAGTGATTTTGAAGATAACCTTAATATTGGGGTTTTGCCTAAACATTTATGGAAGAATATTAAGAGTTCAGAATTTATTTTTTCCCGCCTGAATCAGCACCCGATTGGATCGGGACCTTATGCCTTAGAAAAAATTAAGTATCGAAAAGATGGAGTTCCTTCAGCTTACTTTCTTAAGCGTTTTGATAAAAAAGCTTACCTTGAAGAAATTATTTTCTTTTTCTATGAAAATATAGACGATTTGGAAAAAGCTTATCAGCAAGGAGAGATAGATGCGGTGTATGGCCTTCCTCCTCAAGAGGATTTTAAGGATAAAAATCAATTTCATCTCTATACAGGGAAGACTTCTAGAATTTTTGCACTCTTTTTAAACCCACAAAAGCAAAGCCTCTTTCAATCCAAGGAAATGAGGAAGCTTCTTGATGAAATGCTTCCTAAACAAGAAATCATCGCTAAGGTTTTACATCATTACGCCTTTCCTATCGATAACCCTTTAGGGGAAAAAGAAACATTAAAGAAAGTAGATCGACAAAAAATTGTAAAGCAACTTGATGCTTATCTTACAAAAAATGGGTGGGAGAAAGATGTGAATGGTTTTTATAGAAACAAAAAAACAAAAAAATATCTCAGTTTAAGTATTGCTACGAAAAACAATGAAGACTTACTCAAAACAGCTCAGATAATTAAAGAGCGTCTTGAAGGCTATGGAATAAAAGTAAAGATTCAATCATATGAAGCTGGAGATTTTCATCAAAAAGTTATTCGCACGAGAGATTATGAGAGTCTTCTCTATGGTTATTTACTAGAAAAACCAACAGATCTCTATGCTTTTTGGCATTCTTCCCAACGGATAGACCCTGGGCTTAATTTGAGTCTCTATATTAATCGTTCCGTTGACACAAACCTTGAGCTTTTGAGAAAAAAAGGAGGGGAAAAATATCTCGATGCTATTTCGCGAGATATTCAAAAAGATATACCAGCGATTTTTATCTATAGTCCTCAATATACGTATTTGCTTCCTCGAAATATTCAAGGAGTTCATTTAGGAAAATTAATTCACCAAGAAGATAGATTTTACGGAGTAAGAGATTGGTATCAAAAAACTCGTCGAGTTTGGAATTTCTTTATTAAAAAAGATAGGAGTGGTTCTGATTTTGGAGAAAAATAAAAACAAAGGAAAAACTTGTTTTTATTTTTTATTTTTTCTCTGTATGATATATGGGATTATGAAAGAAGAAATTCGTATTGAAAAATTCTTATCAGAAGAGGGGATTTGTTCGCGCCGAGAAGCAAAAAAATTACTCCAAGAAGGATTTATTTTTCTCGATGGGAAAGTGCTTGCTCCTGGGGATAAAATTCAGAAGAAGGAAGCAAAAAAACTTTTTATAAAAGAAAATCCTCTTATGCAAGAAAAGAAAACGGTTGCGGTGTATAAGCCTCGCGGAGTTCTCTCTTCAAAAGATCAAGGAAATGGGAAAAACATTTTTGATGTCTTCCCACAATTTAAAGATTTACATACCGTAGGGCGTCTCGATAAAGAAAGTGAAGGA
>CAZCYC010000057.1:0-2794 GCA_964502915.1 uncultured Candidatus Saccharibacteria bacterium
CAGGGGAAGCTGCAGAGGAAGAAGTAGTAACTGATGATGCAAATGCAATAGAAAAAACTATAAAAACTGAAAGTGTAGAGGAAAATTCAGATGCAGAACCAGCAGAAGAACAGCAAGAACTTTCTAATGAAGAAGAATCTCCTTCTGAAAAAAATGGCGAATAGCTATTTTTTTATTGCTTTTTTTAGAAAAACTATTTATACTTTTTAGTGAAGCCGATACGCTTGTCGCAAAAAGTGGCCAGCGGCGGCACTCACATAGAATGTTAATTTGGAGCTCGCACCCGCTGGTCGCTTTTTGCGATAAGCGAGCTAAAAGAAAAGGCTATTTTGAGATAGCCTTTTCTTTTTTCTTAAAACTTTTTTGTTTCAAAGAATCTCATTTATGCTAAACTATAGAGTATGAAAATTTTGGATAAAATATTTGGTGATGAAAGCACCAAAGCAATTAAAAAAGCAAAGAAAACAGTCGATCTCATTAATAATCTTGAAACAAAATATGAGGCATATACTGATGAAGCGCTAAAAAAACAAACAGAACTTTTTAAACAAGAATTAAAAGAAGGAAAAACGCTTGATGATATTCTCCCAGATGCTTTTGCTGTGGTTCGTGAGGCTGCGAAAAGAACGCTCAATATGAGACATTATGATGTTCAGCTCATTGGAGGTATTATGCTCCATAAGGGGACCATTACAGAGATGAGAACCGGAGAAGGAAAAACTTTGGTTTCCACGCTCCCACTTTATCTCAATGCTCTCGAAGAGAAGGGGGCTCACATTGTAACGGTAAACGATTACCTTGCAAGGAGAGATGCGCAATGGATGGGACAAGTTTTTAATTTCCTTGGTTTATCTGTTGGGGTTATTAACGATCAAAATACTTCGTATGTTTATGATGAGAGTCATACAACAAAGGAACTTGACGAGGAGCGAGATGAACTTGCTTCATATAAAGTTTTCTATGAATATCTCAAACCTGCAACGAGGAAAAAAGCATATCAATGTGATATTACTTACGGAACGAATAATCAATTTGGGTTCGATTATTTAAGAGATAATATTGCACAACATGAATCACAATTGGTGCAGAGAGGACACCATTATGTTCTCATTGATGAGGTGGATTCTATTCTCATTGATGAGGCGCGTGTTCCACTCATCCTTTCCACTTCTGCGGATGATGCAGAAGGTATTTATTTGAGTATGGATGCAGTCGCACGGAAACTTTTACGTGATGTTGATTATGAAGTTGATGAAAAATTGCGCGCTATTACTCTCACCGAAGGGGGAATTAATAAAGCCGAGAAGCTTCTTGGAATTAAAAATATCTATACACAAGAGAATATTAAATTAGTACACCATCTTGAAACAGCGATTCGTGCCCATGCACTTTTTTTGCGAGATCGAGATTATGTAGTGAGAAATAATGAGGTTATCATTGTGGATCCCTTTACAGGAAGAATGCAAGAGGGAAGACGCTATTCTGATGGTTTGCATCAAGCCTTAGAGGCAAAAGAACGTGTTCCTATTCAACAGGAATCTAAGACAATGGCCTCTATTACGTATCAGAATTATTTCAAATTCTATAAAAAATTATCAGGGATGACAGGAACAGCAAAGTCTTCAGAAGAAGAGTTTCAGAAAGTTTATGGTTTAGATGTTGTAGTTATTCCTACTCATAAACCTATTGCGCGAATAGATAATATTGATCTCATTTATCAAAATGAAGAAGCTAAGTTCCGTGCAATTGCTAAGAAAGTAAAAGAACTTCAAAAGAAAGGACAGCCAGTATTGGTTGGAACTGTTTCTGTTGAGAAGAATGAACTTCTTTCCGCTTATTTAAAACAAGCTGGGGTGCCACATCAAGTACTCAATGCAAAAAATCATGAAAAGGAGGGGGAAATTATTTCTCAAGCAGGGAAGAAAGGTTCTGTCGTCGTTGCTACGAATATGGCTGGTCGTGGGGTGGACATTAAATTAGGTGGAAATCCAGCAACAAAGGAAGAATATGAAGAAATTAAAAAACTCGGCGGTTTGTTTGTTTTAGGAACGGAAAGGCATGATGCTCGTCGTATTGATGATCAATTACGAGGGCGTGCAGGGAGACAAGGAGATCCAGGAGAAACACAATTTTATGTATCTATGGATGATCCGCTCATGAAAATTTTTGGTGGGGAAAAAGCAAAGGCTATTGTAGCTTCTCTTGGACTTTCTGGTGATGAACCAATTCAGAATAAGTTTATCTCTAAACAATTAGAAGCAGCACAGAAAAAAGTGGAAGGGTTCCATTTTGATAGTAGAAAAGCGGTGCTTGATTATGATAATGTGCTTTCTTATCAGCGTGATACGGTTTATGCAAAGCGAAGAAAAATTTTGAAAGGTGATAAGGAAACACTGAATGAAATAGAAGAAAAAATTCTTAATCTTGATGAAACTCTCAGCGAGAAGATACGAGAAAAGAAGGAAAAAATTACTGAAACAGAATATTATATCTTGCTCAAACAATTAGCACTTTCCGTTCTTGATAATTTATGGATGCAGCACCTTCAGGTTATGGATTATACACGAGAGGCAGTGAACTTACGTGCGTATGGACAGCGAGAACCGCTAGTGGAATATAAGAAGGAAGGTACACGGCTCTATCATGAGATGTGGAATACTTTTTATCACAGGCTTGCTGAACTTATGGCTCATATTGATCTTTCATCTTTTGATGTTCAAGAAAACCATGAAGAAAAAACGATTACCTTGAAGGGGAAGAAAATTGATAAGATAAAGATAAGGAAAAATGGGGA
>CAZCYC010000058.1:0-2788 GCA_964502915.1 uncultured Candidatus Saccharibacteria bacterium
TGAAAACCGTCGTACGTTAACGCGTACCGTGGGTTCGAATCCCACCACTTCCGCATCATTCATAAAAAGGCGCGGGCTTCACCCGCGCCTTTTTATGAATTTTTTTAAAAAATGCTATACTAAAAATTATGATAAAAAACCCAAGTGGATTTCGTGATTTAGATCCAGAAGATGCACAATTGAAAGAAGAAATAATTGGGAAAATTATTGCTGTTTATCAAAGTTATGGTTTTAAGCCTTTAGAAACTCCTATTGTGGAATTTGCTTCTGTCCTTCGTGGAGAAGTAAGCGATTTTAACCTCTTTCTCGTTAATCCAAGTAAGGAGAGAAAGAAAGGTGAAGCACAAGAACTTGCGATGCGTTTTGATCTTACGGTTCCCTTAGCTCGTGTTATGGCGAAGTATCAGCATTTTCCAAAACCTTTTAAACGTTATCAATTAGGTGAAGTTTTTCGTGGAGAACGCCCGCAGAAAGGACGCTATCGTGAGTTTACCCAACTTGATGCAGATATCGTTGGAAGTTCCAGCATTTATGCAGATATTGATATGCTCTTAATGATGCATCGAGTTATGCAAAGTCTTGATTTAGGAGATTTTCTTATTCGGGTAAACACAAGAAAAGTTCTCAATGCTCTTCCTAAACTTGCAATGTTCCCGGAAAATCAACTACGAGATGTTCTTATTATCTTGGATAAAAAGGAAAAAATTTCTCAAGAGGAATTGAAAGAAATGCTTGCTGAACTTCATTTTGATGAAGGACAAATTAATAAGATTGTAAGTTTTGCTAATATTGCCGGCTCACGCAAAGAAGTTTTGGAAAAACTTAAAGAGCTTTTCCATAAAACAAAAGAGGCAGAAAAGGGAATACAAGATTTAGAGCGTATTGATAGCATTTTGAGTTTATTTGAAGATAAGAAAAATATTATTTTTGATATGTCTATCATTCGAGGGCTTGCTTATTATACAGGAGCTATTTTTGAAACTCAGATACAATCACATCCAGAATATGGAAGTGTTTATTCTGGTGGGCATTATGATCATCTCATCGAAAAACTCGGAGGGCCAGCTCTCCCAGCAGTTGGGGCAAGTGTTGGGATTGATCGCCTTCTTGAAATAGTTCGTGAAAAGAGAAATTCTCAAGAACGGAGAGAAAAAAAAGCTTATGCTATCCTTGTTTACGAAGAAGCTTTCCTCCCTTATGCAATGGAAATTGCTGAAAAGTTGAGAAAGTCTGGGATTGTTGCTGATCTCCACTATGCACAGGGTCCCATAGGAAAACAATATGCTTATGCAGAATTTAAGCATTATGAAAAAGTAATTCTCGTAGGGAGAGAAGCAAACGAAAAAAGAATCATTCACATAAAAAATATAGAAACACGAGAGGAAGAAAAAATTCCTTTTCAGACTGAGTTTTTTAAAAATGAATAAATTAAAAAGAAGCTTAGATTAAGCTTCTTTTTCAATTACAGAAACAATTTTTTTAACAATAGTTTTTCCATCAAAATGAGTTTTTCTCTTTGTCCCAAATTTTACAATTCCATCTTTTAATGCAAAGAGTGTATGATCTTTTCCTGTTCCCACATTTTTACCTGCGAGAATTTTTGTTCCTCTTTGCCTTACAATGATAGAACCAGTTTTTGCAAATTGTCCGTCAGCCAATTTTGTTCCAAGATATTTTGGATTTGAATCACGCAAGTTTTTTGCTGATCCTCCCGCTTTCCTATGTGCCATAGTTTATAGTATAATTGTGTTAGTTTAAACGAATAATGATGAAATCTTTTGAGGGTAATGGACACTCAAAAGAAAAGAGTAACATGGGCATTATAGACAAATTTAAAAAAAATATCAAGACTTTTTTCCAGAGTAATTATCTTGATGAATTATTTTGGATTCTTTTATTAATCTTTACTGCTCTTAGTTCGTTTTCCTTAGGGGCTCGTTATGAGCGGGAAACTTTTCTCTCAGAACATCCTGTTCATATTGAAGGAGATCAAGAAATTATTCAAGCATGGAAAGCTTATCACAATGAGCAAAAAAAGGATGCTCGTTTCTTTGCTTCTAAAAATGGATCGGTCTATTATTCACTTGCATGCCCTGCTGGCACAAGAATTAAAGATGAGAATAAAGTATTTTTTCACTCAAAAGAAGAAGCAGAAAAAGCTGGTTATCATCAATCGTCGCGATGTTTTTGAATATCTATAAAAAACGATAATTTTCTCCAAGTTTTTCTTGGAGTATTTTCTTTATCATTTCCTTTTCTTGTGCTCCGTAAACACGGATTTCTTGTTTGTAGCGTTTTCCTGTTGCGCTAATGAGTATTGCCCCTGATTTTTCTTGTATTTTTACACTCACACGATGGTCCTTTCGCTTTTTCACTGGAATGATAATTCCATAAGCAATTTCATTGATCTTATTTTTTTTGAGTATCAAGACGACTTTTTCGAGAGCTTCGATGAGACTTGTTTTCTTTCCACGCATATTTTGAGTTTAGCAGAGTATTTTCTCTTTTAACATTATTGACTTTTTTATTCTTTGTATTATTTTATTTTTTAAATTTAAAAATTTAAAAAAATGAGCCGAAATGACACAAACATGTCGGCTCATTTTGGCCGGCAAAAGAGGATCGGTCTTGAGCCGGTGGATTTATTCCTCCTCAATATGATGAGAGAGGAGTATGGAGCTTCATTATTGTCACAAAGCATGGAGTGGACAAAAGAAGGTGAAATATTGCATTTTGCCCTTGATGCTAGTGGAAAGGAAGTAATATTTCGTTTCCTTCTCACTGGAAA
>CAZCYC010000059.1:0-2778 GCA_964502915.1 uncultured Candidatus Saccharibacteria bacterium
ACAAAATGCCTTGCTTCCTTTTCAAGAGGTAAATGATAACGATGAAAGTAAGCTCGTATCTTTAAAATGCGTGGATCTAATTTTCTTTGAACTTCTTTTGCTTTTTCATAGCGAATGAGATTTACATAACTCTGAAGTAAATCTTGTTCTTCAAGAGAAGAATTTTGCAAAACGGGCGCTTCTGCCTGCAATGCAAATACTTGTGAAGAAAAAGTCATATAAATTGCATAAAAAAGAACCAAAGTTCTATTGATAAAGCTAAACAAGAAAGATTTTTTCTTTTTCTCTAAAAAACTATTTTTTAAATTCGTCATATATATGCAGTGTGTGCTCTGCAAACTCCGTAACAAAAAAATCCACTTGTAATGTGGAAAGTTTCGTTATCATAGCAAAACAAAAGAGAAAGGTCAATATTTTTTTGTGTTTTAACAATAAAAAAATATATTTGTCAAATATCTCATTCCCTCTCAAGACTCTGAGCAAGATGATCCAAGAACTGAACATTCTCTTGCGGAATTCCATGATGAAAAACATAAGATCCAGAGACAAAGCGTTCAGCACCAGCTTCACGCAATAATGGAAGAGTCGTTTCGGAAACCCCACCATCAACAGAAATGGAAAGTTGTGGAAATTTCTCTTTTATCTTTTTGATGAGCGTAAGGCTTTTTTCCTCAAAAGGCTCTCCCATATAACCAATATGAGCAATTCCCATAACTTGCACAAAGTCAAACACCTTTTCTTCTAGGAGAGGAAAAGCTGTTTCAAGGTCATCATGAATAGTAAGCGCAAGCCCAAGTTGAGTAAAATTTCTCAAACTTTCATCGATTCTTTTAATTTTTTCCCAATCATGAACAGAAGCATAGTGGAAAATAACCCGTGAAGCCCCAAGTTTCATCCAAGTTTCAAGTTTCTCTTCCGGTCTCACCACCATGAGATCTAATTCATAATCCAATTCTTTCCAAAAAGGAAATCCTTCTTTCCCTTTCTTAAGAGCATCTAAAAAGAAATCGGCTTGATGATAAAAAGGCCAAGTTTTTTCAGGAACATATTTCCCATCCATGAGATCTAATTGCACGCTCGTCACAACCTGTCTCACGAAAAGAGCATATTCTTCTATTTCCTGAAAAGATTGCGGCATAATTGCTGGAATAATTTTTTCTGTCTTCATAAAGATGAGTATAACACAAAATTAATCTACTTCCTTCCCTCTCATAATAAAAAACCAACGCATTTTCTTTCGAATGTAACTAAAGTATTGTCTAAAAATATAAAGTAATCTTGGGCGAGATCTCAAGAGATAAGCACTAAAGAAAAAAGAACCTACAATAGGAATAATACCGACAAAAATATGCTTCATATCCACCGGAATTCTTTTTTTTGTATAAGAAAAGATAAAGAAAAATTTTACAACTGCGTTGATGAGAATAAAAATAAATGAAGGGAGGAAACTTCCCAAAATACTAAAATGCAAAAGAGAACGAATTGTTCCTCTTGCTATGAGACTTGCGTCAATAAAGGCAACAGAAAAACTCCAAATTACCAAATAAACAGAAACACTAAAAACAGTTTCTATAGTCTTATTATGGAAAAGCTTTTCTATTTCATCTTTTTCTTTTTTTGTAAGTTTATCGTCTCGTCTTAAAAATGCGAAAAACGACTTTTTAAAATTTTCTATCATAGTCAATCATTAAAAATCTTCTGGAATATAGAGATCATTTTCTATTTTTTCAATTCTCCTTATGTGACGCTCTGCTTCAGAAAAAGGAATTTCTAACCAAAAGAGCACTGATTCTAACATTTCCTCAAAACTTAAAAAACGTGCGCCAATAGAGAGCACATTTGCGTCATTATGTTCTCGAGAAAGTTTAATAATTTCTGGATTAAAAGCATAATAAGCTGTAGCTCGAACATTCGGAAAACGATTCGCTACCATAGCTTCTCCTTGTCCTGACCCACCAAAAATAATAGCTCGTTCCTGTGGATTGAGCGAAATTTCTTCTGCGGCAAGTTTGATGAAATCGGGATAATCATCATCTTTTTCATAAACAAAAGCACCATGATCCACCACCTCATAGTTGAGCTTTTCCAAAGCTTTTTTTAAAAATTCTTTCATCTCAAAGCCAGCATGATCTGTTGCAAGATGTATTTTCATATTATAAATAAGTATATTTTATTCATTACATAATGACAAGTAACCTTTTTATAGAGCCTCTTCAATAACATAGAGCGTTGCATCTTGGATATGACGAAAGCGGTCAGCTTCTAACTTTATTCCGCCATACCAGCGTGTCACACAAACGATAGTATTTATCATATTTTTCTTTTGTAAAATACGTAGAATGACATTCCCTGCTCCCGTTTCTCCGTCATCATTTTTTGATTCATAGATAACACCATCATTGCTAATTCTCACTGCCCAAGAGTGATGCGTTGCCTTGTGATGATTTTTTAACTTTTTTGTTTTTTGTAAAAATGCCTTAATTTCTTCACGATTTTTAACCCTCCCTAAGGAAACAGAATAAACCGAACGACGATCGGTGATAATTTTTTCAAAAGCAAGAAAATCTCTTAATGGAATATTTCCATCGCCAAAATCTATTTTTCTCAATTTCGCTACCATAATTTTAGTATATACTTTTCACTAAGTTCTGTCTCAAATTTTTACTACAAATGTGATATACTACGGAAGTTATGAAAAAAATACAAAATAAAAAAATCCTATATATTATTATTGGAATTCTTATTCTTTTCGTGGGAATTTCTCTTTCTAAAAAAAAT
>CAZCYC010000060.1:0-2739 GCA_964502915.1 uncultured Candidatus Saccharibacteria bacterium
CATTTATTTCTATTTCTCCAATTGTTTTTTTCTTAAAAAATTTTTGATGTATAGCTTGTTTAAACAAAATAAGCTCTCTATTTTTAATAAAAGTTAAGAAAGCCCATGCCGCAAGAATTCCTACAAGCCCAGCAAAAAAACCATGAAAGAAAACCCCTAAAACTTTTTGTTGGGAAAAAAGTTTATCTGTTAAGTGTAAGCTTAAGTACGCACTTCCTCCTAAAATGAGAGAAGCAAAAAAAGAATGGAAAAAGGTTTTTTTGAGATGAAAATTTTGTGGAAGATAGGAAAAATCTTTTTTAAATGAATACCAAAATAGATACATGTTAAAATAAATCCCAATAGAATACGCAAGAGGAAGCATGAGTACAAGTCCTCCTTTTGTTCCATTCACTCTCAGTAGACGGAGAAAAAACTGAGAAAAAAGATTGCTATGTTTAAATAAATAAATAAAAACAAAAGCAAGACTAATGTTTATTAAAGATGCAGTAAAACTTAAAAAGAATGGTTTCCACGTCTTTCCAGCAGCATAATAAGCACGAATGAAGAGAAAAACAATACTTTGAGCAACCACAGAAAGAATAAAGAGCGCAAGGGACGCAGCAACAAGTCGTGTGTCATTCCATGTAAACCGCCCTGAACCAAGAATTACGCGAACAATCTGGGCTCTCAAAACAACAAAAATAGCAATAACTGGAAGTGACCAAAAAATAATTTGCTGCATTGGTCCAATAACATGAGCAATAAATTCTTCATACCTTTTCTTTTGAAAAAAATCTACGAGCACTGGGAAAGCAGCAACAGAATAAGAAATCCCAATAATAGCAAGAGGAACTGATTGTAAATTAAAAGAAAGATTGAGTACAGAAATACTTCCGGCAAGCATCGTTGATGCAAGAGAAATATAAACAAGGAAAATGATTTTTGAGAGAGAAAGTGTAATCGTTCTTGGAACAGAATGTTTTACAACAGGAAGAATATTCTCTTTTTGAATGTACCAAGAAATTCTTGGGAAAAATCCTTTTTTTGTAATGAATGGAACTTGTATCACAAAATGTAAAAACGCTCCGAGAATAACCCCAAAAGCAAGTCCCTCTAAACCAAATAGAGGGTAAAATACAAGAATTCCTAAAATGATACCTATATTGTAAAGCACAGGAGAAAGTGCATAAATAAAGAATCGTTTATATGATTGAGTAATGGTCGCAAGAAGATTAGAGAGCCCTAAAAAAAGTGGAGAAAGTAACATAATTCTCGAAAGTAAAATAGTCTCTTTTAACTCTTCGGTATGAAAACCAGGAAAAAGTCTTGCAAGCAAAAAAGGCATAAGAAAAAAAATAATAATTCCAAGGACTACAATAAAAAAGAAAAAAACAGTGAAAATATCAGAAATAAATTTTTGTGCCTTTTTTTTGTCCCCTGCTAATTTTTCCTTGAAAAATGGCATGAGAATAGAAACAGAAATGAGAGAAGCGCCAAAAACAAGAATGAGGTCTGGAATGCGAAAAGCGGCATAATAAATATCAAGACTTGGCCCAGTTCCAATTTTTCCAGCTAAAAAACGATCACGAAATAAACCTAAAAATTGTGAAAGTAAAGTAAAAAATGCAAGGAGCACCGCAGCCTCACCTATCTGAGAAAATTCTTTCTGAAAAATTTTACGAAGTCGTTCCATAAACTCGTATCAGTATAACGAATTTTTTAAAAAAAGAAAAAGAGGCGCGAACTTCGCCCGCGCCTCTTTTAATTCCTTTCTCAATTACGCAGTAAAAATTTCATCAACTACTTTTCTCACTAAATTACCATCAGCCTTCCCTTTTAATTCAGACATAAGCATTCCCATAAATTTTCCTTTTTCTGAACTGTCACTTATCCCTAATTCCTCTTTCTTAGTTATTACAATTTTCTTAATCTCTTCTTCAGACATTAACTCAGGTAAAAATTTCTCAAGCAGATTGAGCTCTTTTTTTTCATTTTCTGCTAAATCTTCTCTCCCTGCATTGGAAAATTGTTGAATAGCATCTTTTCGTTTTTTTGCTTCACGACTTATTACCTTCAATGCATCTTCATCACTGATAGGAGTATCAGGAGATTTTTTTTGTGCAACCATTTCATTAGTAAAGGCAGACATAAGTCCACGATAAGTGGTTACCGCTGACATATCCCGCTCCTTCATAGCAGTTTTCATTGCTTCTTTAATTTGTTCTTGAATCGTCATAACATGTTCTAGTATAAACAAAATACTTAAACAAGCAAGAATTTATCATTCTTGACAAAATTATATAAGAAATTTGTATAGTTTTTCATAATAGTGAAAAACTTGTAAAAAAAAATAATATCTGTATACTCTACAGAGGAACACAGATAAAATCTCTATTTCATTTGGCTTTATTCATCCCCTCCTCTGTTATTTTTTAGCATATCTGTGTTCTCTCTTTATAAGAAATTAATAAAAATATTCATATGGATATAGAAAAACTCACGGAAAAATCTAAATTGGTTCTGCAAGAAGCGCTTCAAGAAGCTTATGAGCACAAAAATCAATATTTAGAACCCATTCATTTACTCAAAGCTATCTTGATCGTCCCAGGAACCATTGTCGATTCACTTTTGAAAAAATTAAATATTGAAAGAGAATCATGGATAGAAGCTATTGAAGAAAAAATTAATGATATTCCTAAGGTCTCAAATCTCTCACAAGCTCAAATAACTCCTGCTGTAATTAGCCTCGTGAGAAAA
>CAZCYC010000061.1:0-2670 GCA_964502915.1 uncultured Candidatus Saccharibacteria bacterium
TTGCTTGGAAAAGCCTTAAAAGAAAAAGTAAAAGAATATAAAGAAAATGTGACAAGATTATCACATGTTGATGACCGCTTTAATCCGCTCTTAAATTTAGATGCAGCAGCAAGAATGCTCACAACATATATTCACGGGAAGAAAATTGAAGGTTTAGGACCTTTGAGAACTGCTATTAGGAGATATGCTGGAAAATATAATTATAAAAAATACTATGAAAAACTTATTTACTTTATGACATTAATGAATAATGTGGAATTTATTCAAGCGGTTGAGGATCATTTTAATGAAAATAATAAACATTTATTAATTAATGGGAAGAAAACAGAGAATCCTTTTCGGGAATATATTGAGGCACATCAGAAAGCGATATATGAAAATCTTTCTGTTGATGATTATGTAAAAAATAATAATGAACGTTTTGTTTCAAAAAGGACTCAAAATATTTTAGATACTTATGCAAATTTTTTTATTAAGCCAGAGAGAGAAGACGTAAAAGCATTCTTAAAGAGGGTAGAGGAAGATAGAAAAGAAAGAAAATAATTTTTCTTTCTTTTCTTTTTTTGTATAATGAACTTATGTCTAAATGGGCTCAAAGAAGGAAAAGAAATATTCTCATAGGGATAGGAGTGATTTTACTTCTCATTTTTCTTATTGTATTTTTCACAGCCAGTCGTAAGAAAGCAAGTTGTTTTGACGGAATTAAGAATGGAACTGAAACAGGAATTGATTGTGGTGGGTCTTGTACAAAAGTTTGTGAAGCAGAAGCAAGAAATCTTGTTGTTTGGTGGGAGCGGCCGTTTAAGGTTTCAAAAGGAGTTTATAATGTAGTAGCTTATTTTGAAAATCAAAATCTTGATGCAGGGATTAAGAAACTTCCTTATGAGTTTCGGCTTTATGATCATAATAATATTCTTGTTGCTAAACCTCGAAGAGGGCTTACATGGGTAGAACCAAATCGTCGTTCTGCTATCTTTGAATCTGGTATTAAAACAGGGGAGAAAGAAGCTTATACTGCTTTCTTTAAAATTCTCGCTCCTTATCAATGGGTAAAAACTGATCCATCTTTTTCCTATAATCTCTTCCATATAGGGAGTCCTGAGCTTTCTGAGCAAGATACGAGCCCAAAAGTGAGTGCTCAAATAAAAAATGAATCTTCTTATTATTTTAGAGATCTTCCTGTTGTTGTTATTCTTTATAATAAGAGGGGAAATGCTATCGCTGCGAGTAGAACCTATATTGATGATTTAGCTCCAGGAGCAGAGGCAGAAGTTCATTATTCTTGGCCTCAAGCATTTGATGAACCAGTGTCACGTATTGAAATTATTCCAAGAGTAAATCCTTTCAGCAGCTTGAATACTCAAAAGAAATAAGTATGAAGCAGTTGAGAAAAAAACTTGATTGGTGGATAATCTTTGCGCTTTTCCCTTTACTTTTTTTTAGTCTTTCCACAATGAAATCTTTTGCTGAAAATGCTTCCCATGATTTTTTTGCGAAACAAATATTCTGGATAGGACTTTCTTTTCTTATTTTCTTTTTTATTTTAAATCTTGACCTCAGTTTTCTTAAAAAATCAAAGAATGTTCTTTTCCTTTATCTTGCTGGACTTATTTCACTTTTAGCTTTGCGTTTTTTTGGTTTTGTGTCTCATGGGGCAAAATCTTGGTTTTCTTTTGGTTTTTTTAGTTTTCAACCATCTGATCTTATGAAGTTTGCCCTTATTCTTATTCTTGCAAAATATTTAGCAAGGAGACATATTGAAATAAAGGCTTTCAAGCATGTTTTTATTACAGGAATTTACTTTTTTATTCCTTTTCTCCTTATTTTTTTACAACCAGATTTTGGTTCCGCGATTATTCTTCTCGCAATTTGGTTTGCTATGATTATGCTTTCTGGTCTTTCTAAAAAGCATCTATTCCTTCTCATTTTCCTTGCTCTCAGCTCCTTCTCACTCCTGTGGCTTTTTGTTTTTCATGATTATCAAAAAGCAAGAATTCTTAACTTTATTCACCCACTTTCTGATATTCAAGGTGCTGGCTATAATGCTTATCAATCTACTATTGCTGTTGGCTCTGGGAAGCTTTTAGGAAAAGGTGTTGGGTATGGAACGCAGTCACGTCTCGCTTTTTTACCTGAGTATCAAACAGATTTTATTTTTGCAGCGATTGCGGAAGAATGGGGCTTTGTGGGTTCAGTTATCGTTCTCTTTACACTTTTTTTTATTGTAGCAAGAATATTAATTTTAAGTTTTAATCTTAAATCAAACTTTGAACGTTTTTTTGCTATTGGTTTTGCTTTTTATTTACTTAGTCATATCGTTATCAATATTGGAATGAATATTGGTCTTATGCCAGTGACTGGAGTTACGCTTCCTTTTCTTTCGTATGGAGGGTCTCATCTTGTTGTAGAATTTATTGCTCTTGCGATTTTTATGAATTTACGAGAACGAAGTTCTTATGTTTACAAAGAGCAAAGTGCAGATGCTTTTTTTGAAAGAGTATGATTTGTGTTTCATCTTTTTACAAAAAAGATACAATAATCAAGTTTATGAATAAAAGAGTTTCCGGAAAAAAAATTGCAGAAGAAATAAAAGAAGAATTGAAAGAAAAAATTGCTTTTATGGAAAAGAAGCCAGTTTTTTCTATTGTCTATGTTGGGCAAGATAAGGTT
>CAZCYC010000062.1:0-2630 GCA_964502915.1 uncultured Candidatus Saccharibacteria bacterium
GTTATGCGGTAGATTTTGGTTGTGGAAATGATTATTTAGTGTATTCATTTAATACCACAAAGTGTTATGAATGGCTCACAAAAAATAATTTTGAAAATGCAAAGCGTTTTGGTTTCATTCCGAGTTATCCAAAAGGAGTAACGAAACAAGGTCCAAACCCAGAATCTTGGGAATTTCTTTGGGTTGGGAGAGATAGGATCCAACATTTTTTTGATCACAAAATTTAGCTTTTGTTGAAAATAAAAAGGAGGCGAGGAGCAAAGCTCCCCTCCTCCTTTTTATTCTTATTAAGCTTTTTTTACACGTTCCGTATATTCTCCCGTTTCGGTATTAACTAAAATGATATCTCCAACTTCAATAAAGAGTGGTGTGGTAACCTTGAGACCGGTATTTGTCGTAACAACCTTATCTCCACCGCTGGAAGTGTTCCCTTTAATGGAAGGTGGTGCTTCTACAACCTCAAGTTCAACTTTAATGGGGACTTTGAGTCCGATGATCTGTTCTTCATCTCTATCATTTGTATATATGAGTGCTTCAACAGCTTGCCCACTACTAATGTATTTTAAGGTATCACCAACAACTTCATTTGAGAGTGCAAATCTATCGGATTTATCACCTTCACTATGGAACCAATGCTCGTCTCCCTTAGAAAAGATATATACGATATTTTTTTTCTCCATATCAGCCTCTTCCACTTTATCTGACATGTGAAAGGTATATTCAATAACTCTTCCGGATATGAGAGATTTGAGTTTTGTTTTATTTACTGGTTTATTTGCTTGTTTCCGAGAAACTTGTGAACTGATGACCTCATAAGGTTCATCATTGAGAATAATATATTTTCGTTCTTTAATTTCATTATAGTTTAGCATGATTTAAGTATAATCTTTTTTAGAGAAAATCAATAATTTTTAGACGGAGCTCATGTTTTCCATGAAATACTGAGTATTCAATTTCTCCAATAAAATCAAAATATTTTCCCTCTTTGAGCCTTGGAAAGTCCTCTCTTTTTTTAAAAAAGCTGATCCCTCTTATTGTTTTTCCAAAGGAATTTTTAAAGAAGACTTCTAGATGATTTTTATCTTTTCCAAAATGATTTATTTTTTCTACAAAAACTTTTTTAAAGAGAAAACGCGGTTTTGGGTTTCCTGTTCCAAAAGGAGCAAGCTTTTGTATTAGGTGATAAAAATTTTCAGAAATTAGATCAATACTTAATTCCGCATCAATGAGCATACGATCTCTTTTTGGTTTGTGTTTTGTTTGGTAATCTTTGAGTGCTTTTTTGAGTCTTGTTTCTAATTTTTCTATTTCTTGCACTTCGCAAGAGAAACCACCGGCAAGTTTATGCCCACCAAAATGAAGGAATGTTTTTTTAGGACTCGCTTCCATGAGATCTACAAGATGAATTCCGTTGAGTGAACGACACGAACCTTTAATGAGTTCATTTTCTTTTGACCAAACAAAAACAGGAACTTGATATTTTTCCATAAGTTTTGAAGCAACGAGGCCAAGAATCCCTGCCTGCCAGTCTGCTTTTCCGATAACAATGAGATCTTCTACTTCTTTTTCTTTGAGCATCTCTTCAGCTTCTTGGAGAGTTTTTGCTACAAGTTTTTTTCTTGCATCATTGAGTTTCTTTACTTGTGCCACTGAATTTTCAGCATCTAGATCATTCTCAGCGAGGAAAAGAGCGAGAGCATCTCTTGCATGTGACATACGGGAAGCAGCATTAATGTGAGGACTTACACCAAAAGAAATGTTTTCTTCAATAAGATAATCTCCTTGTACCCCAAGTGACCAAAGAAGCTGTTGTAGTCCCTGCCTACGGCCTTTACTTTTCAAAAGTTTTTGGATTACCTTGAGTCCATAGTAGGAAAAAATACGATTTTCGTTTCGGAGAGGAACCATATCTGAAATGGTTGCAATAGCAAGCATATCGAGGAGCCATTTTTCCCATCCTTCATAAATTTGGTATTTTATTCCATATTTTTTTATGAAAGCTTGCACAAATTTAAAAATAACTCCTGCTCCACAGAGCATTGGGTCTGGGTATTGATCATCTTTTCGCTTTGGGTTGAGTATAGCAAATGCTTCTGGAAGTTTTTCTTTTTTTTCTTCATTTTGTAACGGGAGATGGTGATCGGTAATAATGAGGTCTATTTGATGTTCTTTGCACCAGAGTGCCTCTTGATATGCAGTAATTCCTAAATCAATACTTACAATGACTTGAGTGCCAGATTCTTTTATTTTTTCCAATGCTGTTTGGTGTATACCATAGCCTTCATCTTGTCGATGGGGAATGTAGATATCAAAGTTTACTTTTCCAATTTTTTTGAAGAGGTCTGATAGAATCACAGCTCCTGGAACTCCATCTGCATCATAATCAGCATAGATTGTTATTTTTTCTCCTCTTTCGATTGCTGCTTGGATTCGTTCTACCGCCCTTTCCATATCTTGCATAAGGAATGGGTCGTAATAATCCTCCCATTGAGGATTGAGAAATTTTTCTGCTTCTTCTTTTGTTTTGATTCCTCGGTTGAAAAGGAGCTGTGCGATGATGTATGGGTAACTATTGAGGAGCGGATGTTTTTCTGTTATTTTTTCAGCAAGCTGATAATTTTCCATCTTTG
>CAZCYC010000063.1:0-2621 GCA_964502915.1 uncultured Candidatus Saccharibacteria bacterium
TGGATATAAAGGACATTTTTCTGTCCTTTATAAAGGACAGAAAAATGTCCTTTATAAAAAATATATTTTTTAAAAAAATATGATAAGATTGAGGTATGAAAGAAAAAAAAGCGGTTATTATTGCTTTCGATGGTCCCGATAATGTAGGAAAAGGAACACAAATTGCACTCCTGAGAAAATGGCTCAAACATGTTCCATTTGTTCTTACAAATCTTGATAGTCCTCATGGAGAAAATGACCAAGTAAAAAGAAATTATGGGTATGAAGCAAGCAAGAATCATCTAAGAGCTAAAAAATTGCTTCATGAAGCTGGAATTCCTCATCTTGTAGACCGAATGCACTATACAGAATATGCATATTCTATTCTACGTGGAGGACACTCGTTAGAAAAAATACTAGCACTGGAAGAAGAATTTATGAGTATAAAAAATGATTTTCTTACCATCATCTTTACTGACAGCGTTGAAAATATTCTCAAACGAGACGATGGACTTTCTGTCTACAAAAAAGATGACCGAGAAGCGGTAGAACAGATTCTCAAGCGATTCCAAGAAATAGCGGAAAAATCTCAATTTAAGAATGTAATCATCCCTATCACCGGAAAGACAATTCAAGAAGTTCATTATGAGGTTCAAAACCTTATCAAAGAATTTTTCCCTTCGCTCATACAAAAATAAAAACACTCACTTTTGTGAGTGTTTTTAAGAAGTGGGTGCTAAGGGACTCGAACCCCTGACCTACTCGGTGTAAACGAGTTGCTCTAGCCAACTGAGCTAAGCACCCAAATATGCTGTAAGGCACATGTCCCCCCACCAAGAGTCGAACTTGGATCTAGGGATTAGAAGTCCCTTGTTCTATCCATTGAACTATAGGGGGTTTCCTAGACTCAGTGAGAAGGACAAAAGCCAATATAGCATATTTTAAAAAACGTGCAAACTATTTTTTCTCTTGAAAAAGTTTCATAGCTCGAGCAAGCAAAAACTCATAACGAGAAAAATCTTTTTTATGGAGTGCAAAATGATGTTCCACAGATGTCTCATTAAAAAGAGAAAAATCATCAACGACAGGGTGAGGGACAATATGAGCTAATCGTTTCGAAAAGAGTGAAATCTTTTCATCTCTCCACTGAACAAACAACGGGTAAGATTTTTCATTTTTTAAATTCAGAAGATAACGTATGAGTGGTTGCATCTTCTTTTCGATATTGCGAGAAAGCTGTTTATGCTCTTCCGAAAAAGAAAAAGCTTTCTCTTGCAAAAAACTTTTTGCTTGATTGGGGGAAAAATTCATCTCTTTCATAATTTCCTGAAGAAGCAGGTCATAAGAAAAAGCAAATTTTTTGTAAGATTGTATCTTCCCACTCTCTATAAAAAAGAGATAAGTTTCCTGTTTATCAACAAAAAGATAAAAAAATTTTTCTCCTAAGCTTTTTGATAAAAAAGGAATGATTGCAAAAATATCAGGGTAAATAGTTTTGAGAGAAAACTTATATTTTTGGAAAAAATCTCTCAAGGCTCGATACTGCTCTTGTTTGAGAAGAGAAAAAATAACTTTAATATGATTTTTTTCTATAAAAAAATCTTTCTCATAAGCATGGGTTTTAACCCAAGGAATTTTTATAATATTTTCTTCTAAATATTTTTTTAGAATTTTTTCTGGATTTCCTTTCTTTTTCTCTCGTTTTAAATTGAGCTGATCAAAATGAAAATAGCGATATGGAAGTAAAAGATGACTCTCCCGAAAAGGAAATTCTTTTTGAATTTTCTTGAGTATAGGGCCAAGAAAATCTTCTTGTAGAGAAAAATTCTCTACAAGTAAATGATCGAGCTGTGTATTATCTGCGTGGATAAAATGAAATTTTTTATCTCGTTTTTCGAGAATCAGATATTTAAAATTTTCTTCTCCTAGAGAAAAAACGATTTTTCTATTTCTCTGTGTCATATTTTTAGTATAACAAAATTAGAAGAAAAATATATAGACGAGGATAAGCACCGCAAGAATGAGAGTATAAAAATTAAACCTTCGCACAAAATGTGCCGTAATTTGCTTTCCATATTTCTGTGCGAGATATACCTCAAGAAAGAAACGAGAGCTTCTCCCAACTAGCGAAGCCAAAATGAAAGGGGGAAATGAAGCTTTTACAAAACCAGCAGCGAGCGTAAAAACTTTGAATGGAATAGGAGTAAAAGCAGAGCTAAACATAATAGAAAAAGTATTTTGTTGGAAAAGTTCAACAATATGCCGAAAAGATTCTTCATAATGGTAAAAATGAATGAGTTTTTCCCCAAATGAACGAAAGAAGTAAAAACCGATGATATAACCTACAAGAGCCCCTAATACAGAAAAGATGCTCGCAACAAAACCAAAAATTTTCCATTTTTTTCTCTGAGCAGCAGCAAGAGAAAAAGTAAAAATATCTACCGGAATTGGGAGAATAATGGATTCAGTAAACGCAATAAGTGCAAGAAGTGGAATTATATATTTTTTATCTGCCTCCTTTTCTATTCTCTGTAAAAGTTTCTCTATTTTCTTTCTCATAAAACATATTTATCATAACATAAAGAAAAAAATAAGCTTGGTTTTGATAGATTGAAACAGGCGCGGGCTTCGCCCGCGCCTGT
>CAZCYC010000064.1:0-2599 GCA_964502915.1 uncultured Candidatus Saccharibacteria bacterium
CAACCCCACTGCGACGTAGCATCCCGCTACGCTGGGAGGCGTGTCCCTCACACCCAAGCAATATTATATTTAAAGAATATTTTTTGTCAAGTTTACTTGGTGATTTTAATTACTAAGATAGTCCCTATGCATTTTTTGATCATTTTTCTTACCGCCGTTCTCATTGGTTTTGTGATCTCAACATTGATTGGACCAGTAGGAATTCTTGCTATTGAGCGGAGTATAGAAAAAGGGAAGAGGTCAGGGCGTATGGTTGGTTTTGGTGCTGCTCTCTCTGATGCACTCTACGCTCTCGTTTTTCTTTTTTCTCTCGTTCATTTTAGGAGGAGTTTTATTAACATTGATTTTTTTACACATTACGAATTTTTTTTCCAATTAGCTGCTATTCTCATTCTCGTTTTTGTTGCCTTGAAATTACTTCGCAATTCACCCTTTGAAGAACAGAAAATTTCTCATTTCTTCTCAAAGCGACAAGTTTCTGATTTTTTTTATAGTTTTTTCATTAATCTAACGAACCCTGGTGTTCTTTTTACCTTCGCTTTTCTCTTCTCATTTTTCAAGTTAAAAGATATCTATCTCTTAGGAAATATTATTTACCTCATTTTTCCTTTAGGAATTTTTATAGGTGGAATGCTCTGGTGGTTTCTTCTTAGTTCATTCATTCATCGTATCAGACAGCGCGTGAAGCGAGACATAAAAGTTTTCGTTAAAAAAGTTTCTGGAGCTTTACTTCTAATTTATGCTTTTGTTGTTTTTCTCTTTATGATTTATCATTTCCTCGTTTCATAAAAAAAAGAATCATTTT
This sequence comes from uncultured Candidatus Saccharibacteria bacterium, assembly GCA_964502915.1. Classification (GTDB taxonomy): domain Bacteria; phylum Patescibacteriota; class Minisyncoccia; order Phycocordibacterales; family UBA1006; genus UBA1006. The sequence continues at coordinate 806 of CAZCYC010000064.1, forward strand.
TATGATTCTTTTTTAAGTGGTATTTCTATGGTATTTGCTGTTTGTTCTCCGGGTTTAAAAGAAAAATATTGGAATGGGAAGAGTCGAAGGAAGGTTTTTCCAATGATAAGCTTTCGATCAAGGAGCCCCCATGATCGAGAATCAGAGCTGTTATTTCTATTGTCTCCCATTACAAAATATTCATTCTTTCCAAGTTTCCAAGTCCCATAACTAGAGAAGTTACCGTTTAGATAATTTTCATCGAGTTCTATTTTCTTTCCGTTTTTTTCAGTAATGTAAATTTTTCCTCCTTCAATTTTCACCGTTTCTCCAGGGAGCCCAATAATTCTTTTGATGAGAAAGCGTTTGTGGTTGCTCGGAAGTTTAAAAATGATAACTTGTCCTCTCTCTGGATTTTTATATTTATAGCTGATTTCATCTACAATGAGATAATCACCATCATGAAATGTTGGGTCCATAGAATGTCCACTTACAATGAAAGGCTGAGCAATAAAAATCCTGATAGGGATAACGACGAGAAGTACAAGGAGCGTAAAACGCACGAGTTCAAGAAATTCTTGCCAGAATCCTTTTTTTTCTTTCTTTTCTTTTTTCTTTTTCCAAAACATATATGTGAGCTTATGATAGCACAGCTTCTTGTTTAAACAACATTTTTACTCTTTACAGTTTTTATTTTTAATTTTGATTTTTTAGAGAGATTTGCTTTTTATCTAAAATGTGATAGAGTAAAAATGTTCCTTGGTATGAGGTGGTTGCGCTATGGCGAGGAAAGTCCGGACATTCCCTCAGAGTGCCAAAGTCTTTGCATATTTTTATGCAAAGACTTTGGCACTCTGAGGAGCAGGGTAGCAGGTAACGCCTGTCTGCAGTAATGCACGAGGTGCGAACAGTGACGCTGAAACCGAAAGGGGACAGCATCTCTCTGAGATGAATCTCTAAGGCGACTTAGAGAGTGAAACGGCTAAATCCTTACCTGAATGCAAGGTCGTGCTCAATTTCTATTGAGAGTGCCGCAAAGAATCTTATGGCGACATAAGATCAAGATAAATAACCACCCAGAGAGCATGAGCTCTTGGACAGAATCCGGCTTATACATACCAAGGGAAATAAATAATGGAAAGGCGCGGGCGAAGCCCGCGCCTTTTCCTTTTCGCTCCACTTGCGAAGAAAAAAAGAACTTATAAGATACAATGTATCTATGCATTTTCACATTATAAGTATTTTCCCAAACCTCTTTGATTCTTATCTTTCGGATTCTATTTTAAAGCGGGCTATTGATAAGGGAATTATTAAGCTTTCTTTTTATAATCCAAGAGACTTCAGCAAGAATAAACATAAAAAAGTTGATGATGAGCCTTATGGTGGTGGACCTGGAATGGTTATGATGGTGCAACCTATTATCGATGCATGGGAAACTATTCAAAAAAAATCTCTCTTAGAAAAATTGAAATTAAAAAAAACGAGGAAGTTCCATACCATTCTTTTATCTCCCGCTGGAAAAATTTTTAACACGAAGCACGCAAAATATTTTGCGCAAGAATATACTGATATTATTTTTATTTCTGGGCGCTATGAAGGAATTGATGCTCGGGTAGCTGAGATTACAGGAGCAGATCTCATATCCATAGGAGACTATGTGCTTACTGGCGGGGAACTTCCGACTCTCGTGCTGATTGATTCCATTTCACGACAGATCCCTGGTGTGTTAGGAAATACATTTTCTCGTGAAGAAGAGAGAATCGCGTCTCATCAGGTTTACACGCGTCCTGCAGAATACGAGCACTATGGAAAAAT
>CAZCYC010000065.1:0-2382 GCA_964502915.1 uncultured Candidatus Saccharibacteria bacterium
ACACCTTTCTGATCTCCTCTTGGGTTATAGAAGAAATACTTTTCTTCTTGTTTTGTTTCTTTTGTCATAATATTAAATCTTTATCAGCTATGAATAATAATGTTTGTATTATTCATAATATGATGATGAAAGTAAAGCAATGAAGCAAATTTTTATCAAACTTTAAAAAAAATACGTTGTGGCTTATTTGGGACTCGATTCTTCCAAAAAGGGAAAATATTTATCTCGGCTTTTTCTAACTCCGGTGCTTTTTCTTTTAACAAAAGCGGGAGAGCATCTTTTCTCTGCCCGAGAAGAATATTTTTTATTTTTTCTTGGTCTAATTTCCAAACAAAAGTATTTTCTGCGTTCATAAGAACTGGAACTTTTTCTACACGAGAAAAATCAAGAGGTTTTTTCCCTTGGTAAGAAAAATTTATATCTTGAAAATTTTTTAAAAATATATCGTCTGGGTGAACATTGCTTAAGTAATAGTGTTTAAGAAAACTTTCTACATAATCTTTTCTCAAAACGAGACTTGAAACTTTTGCTTTCAAACTGAGTTTTTTTTCTTTTTCAAGAAAAACTGCTTTTTCAGGGAGAAAACTCTCTGTTCCGTGAACCAATAATACCCTATCTGTTTTTTCTCTCTTAAGTGCATCTAATAGTTTTTTTTGCAAACGATTTTCTAAGCTTTTCTCTACCTGCTCCATTTTAGACTTACTCAAAACTTTCTTTGTCCCACGAAAACCTCCTTGGAATTTTTGAAGAGAGACAGCTGTTATCTTATAAAATTTATCGGAGAGACCCATTTCCTTAAAGGCAGGAAGCGTAAAATCAGTTGCCTCAATATTATACTCTGGACCGGGTTCTGCAGCTTGCACCTTTACCCGCACCCTTCCTGCTTGTCCATTCTTCATACCAGGGATAACAACCCCTCGAGGATTCATGAGATAGAAAACTTTTCCCGAAACAGATTCAAAACGCGTATGAGGAGCAATATGTTGTGGCTCCTTACTATAATTATTAAAAAGATCTATAAAACCTTCTGCTTTCTTTTCAACGGGAATTTCTTGATCAGGTTCTACTTCAACGTCAATATTTCCACTCAATACCATAAGATAGAAAGCAAGCTGTTTTTCGTTCTTAGCTTTTCGGTAGAGGATTATTTTTTTTCCTCGTTCATGAAAAGAAAAAGTTTTAGGGGAAAGTTTTACTTTCGCATAGGCAAAATGTTGTGAAAGAATAAAAGCAAAAAACAACACAAAAAGTCCAGCATAAAAAAATCTATGCTTAAATAGCTTTCTGAAAAAAAAGAAATCTTGCTTAAGTCCTTTCTTTTTATGTCTTCGCTGTTTCTGCAAAAAATTTGTTTTTTGAGAGGGAAAATGTTTATCCGTAGCTCCGTGCATTTTCCTCTCGCTGATCTTTTTTCTAAGCTCTTCTCTATGAGAAAGATCCATTTTTTGCCGAACTCTTTTAACGCGCTTAATTCCTTGATTTATTCTTCTTTTCCTTGTTCCATCCATAATTTTATTTCTTGTTTAAACTGAGTGAGAAGTCCTAGCGCTGCAATAATTTTTTGTGAAAAAGTTTCAAAATCATGATCTAATGTTATTTTTTCATCTCTTCCTCTTGGGTAACGATAGAGACTAAGTTTTAAATCTTGACTTCGCGGAAGAAACTGAGAAAGTTCGTCTTCCTTTTCTTCTTGAAGAAAAGCTAAAATGGCTTCGGAAAGAAAAGCGTTTTCATCGATAACGAGAGAAGATGGTATGAGAACATGCTGCTGAGTGTAAATTTGAAAAAGTGTAAAAATTTGTCGAAACCATTGCTCAAAGATACTTTTTTGTGCTAGTAATTCTCTATCGTTCAAAAGAACCTGATCTTGTTGTATGAGTGCAAAAAGTTTTTCTGCATAATCTTCATGAATATGCAAAGAACGGCTGAGTTCTTGAATAAAATCAATTCTTCCAAAAGGAATGCTTGCTATACTTTCTAATTTACCATTTTTATAAAACCACAATTCAGTCAGAAAGTTTTCGATATTGAGATATACAAAATCTTTCTCTTTTTTGTGCTTAGCAAAGAGGAGGGCAAAAGAATAAAACTCAAGATTATTATGATGGAAAGATCGTTCAATGCTATGGGTAAATGATTTCATCGTATCGAAAGAAATAAAATCATGCACAAGCGATACCGATAATTCAGAAACCTTTGGAAAAGATATTTCCTTCCCATTAAGCTCAACAAGGTGTCCATTCAAGAAATAAGAAATAGGGCGAAAATGAAGCGGTATTGTTTTCCCATCTTTATGAATATCTCGTTGTGTTTTTTGAAAAATATTTTTTTGATGCTTCTCTAAGAGGGATTGTATGAGCTCCTTTTTTGGTAAAAATTTCT
>CAZCYC010000066.1:0-2357 GCA_964502915.1 uncultured Candidatus Saccharibacteria bacterium
TCTGCTGCTCGGCTAGGATTCGAACCTAGATAGTCGGCGCCAGAAGCCGAAGTCCTACCATTAGACGACCGAGCAATACTAAAATTATAGAAAAAAAATAAAAGAAAGCAATTTTCATATTTGTTCTATGGTGTATACTTATTATGTTCCATTATTCGTTTAAGTTTTTATTTATGAAAAAGAAGCTATGAAAAATTTTTTAAAAGAATTTAAGAGTTTTGCAGTAAAAGGAAATATGGTAGATATGGCTGTAGGTATTGTTATAGGTGGTGCTTTTGCAACCATTGTAAAATCTTTTGTTGCTGATATTATTATGCCACTCGTTTCAGGAATTTTTAAACTTCCTGATTTTAGTAATTTATTTATCACTTTGAGTGGAGAAGGAAATTTTGCCTCCGTAAAGGCAGCTCGAGAAGCAGGAGCTTCTGTGCTCGCTTATGGTAATTTCATCAATGCTCTTATTGCCTTTTTGCTTGTAGCTTGGGCACTCTTTATCGTAGTGAAGGGTATCAATAGACTTAAGAAAAAAGAAGAGGAAGCTCCAAAAGGGCCTAGTGAAGTTGATCTCCTTACCGAGATTCGCGATGCTTTAAAGAAATAATTTAAAAAACCTTGCAGTGAGTGTAAGGTTTTTTATTTTTTTAGTATTTTTTTAATTTTTGTTATACTTTAGATATGTATTATCGGAATAGCAGTTATTATTTTCTCATCTTTATTGTGGTAGGACTCTTTTCTCTTATAGGTGCTGTTTTTGCTCAAAAGGCCATTCGAAAGAACCAAGACGCTTACCTCATTGCTCGTATGCAGGAAACGCAAGATGATATTATTTTCCATAAATCTGCTTATCAAGATATGGCGAAAGCTTGTTTTAGTGGGGAAGTATCGTTACTTAACATTGACCTCAATTATGACTTAGGAAATTATGCTTCTTGTTTTCTTAGTAAAGACAAAAAACACCTTGCACTCGTTGCAGAGCTCAGTTCAGGAGAAAAATATTGTGTTGACACAGAGGGGCATCGTGCTTATCTCAATAGTGAGGATAAGGTACGAGGGTATTGCTTAGAAACTTAGATTATGTATAATGCAAAGCTGTTATACGTTTGGTAGAAAACTATCATTTTTTTAATCATTAATTTAGAAAGATATTATGTCACAAGATAATCTCATTACCCTTTATAGTAAAGAAGCAGATGAATTTATTGTTACGTTCAGAAACAAAAAAAAGTTTGCAAATGCCGGGAAACTCGTTTTGAAGAAATTTTCCAAAAAATTAAAGAAACATGTTGATTTTGTGCAAACAAAAAAACTCTTTAAGAAAAAATAATTTTTTTCTTAAAAGGGCGGTTAGTTAAATGGTATAACTTCGGTCTCCAAAACCGATGTTGGGAGTTCGATTCTCTCACCGCCCGCAAATAAAAAACAAGCTTTTTCTCACAAGCTTGTTTTTTATTTTCCTTGAATTTCATCAATTTCCTCTTGTGTCATTTCTCTCAATTTTCTTGCCTTATCAAGGAAGAGAATCCCCTTAAAATGATCTGTTTCATGTTGGAAAATATGTGCGAGGAGTCCCGTCCCATAAACAGTAAATTTTTCTCCATTTTCATCATAGGCTTCAATTTCTATTGCTTCTTTTCTCATCACTTCTCCTACTTTCCAACGGCAAGAGAGACAACCTTCACTTTTCCACGATGCTTCTTTTGAGCTCATTATGATGCGTGGGTTGATGTATACGAGGTGCTCTTTTTCTGGTTTTTCAAAGAGAAATGGAGCTATCACAAAAATTTGTTTTTCTACTCCAATTTGAGGTGCTGCAAGAGCGACTCCGTCTTTCTGTGTTGCAAGGGAATCATGCATATCTTGAATGAGTTCTTGTATTTCTTTTGTTTTAATATTTTCAATTGGAACTTTTTTTGCTTGATTTCTCAAGGCAGGGTGACCTTCTTGTACAATTTCTCGTATCATACCTTGTATTGTAATATTTTTTTTTCTCTTTGTCATTTTTTTGATTTGACTTTTTTAATAAAAAACATAACTTTGTCTTGAAACTCAAAAACAATTAAATATATGAAAAGATTTTTAGGAATAACAAAGGACGGTTTCAAGGTTTTTGACCGCCCAAACTCCCACATAGACGGGAGAGAAACAGAATTTTATTTTCTCCTAAGAGAAAGTCTTTCAAAGATAAAAACCTTTGAAAGAAATTTTTTCAAGGAGATAATTTACTTTGACCAAGTCATTGGTCACACTATTCTCGTCTCTACCCATGATGAGGATGAGATTGTATACGCAAAACGACCTAAGCGACGCGGTTATACACGTTTAGTGAAAGGTCGTCAGCCGGAAGAGAGCTGTGCTTT
>CAZCYC010000067.1:0-2213 GCA_964502915.1 uncultured Candidatus Saccharibacteria bacterium
TAATGACAAAAAAGAAATAATATCTGTCATCCCCATTTGTTCCTATCTGTCATTCCGAGCTTGCCGAGGAATCTATCGTTTCTCATTTCCAAGCATTCATAAGCTTGTCATTTTTTCCCTGCGATTTCTTTTTACTCTTTCTTTCTCTTTATCATATATTTGCAATGTGATAGAATAAGAGCATACGATTATGCAAAGTAGAACAAACAAAAAAAAGAATTTTTTTATTTTTCTTGGTCTCATCATTCTTTTTCTTCTCCTTTTCTTTTTCCTCTTCTTCTCTAAAGAAGAACGACGAGCACTCATTGGAGGAGAACAGAATCTCTTTCCTTTTGGAAAAATAGAAAATCCGCAAAGACAACAAACTACGAGCGAAAAGAAAAAAGAAAAAGAGGTTCAAGAAACGAAAGAAGAAGAAAAAAAACGAGTCGCTGGACCACGGTTGCGTCAAGTGAGCTTCTTCCCAACAGGTGGTTTTATTCCGCTCATAAGAAAAGATAGTAAAGAAGTGAAAGATATCACTATTAATGCTGACGGGACGAAAACTGAAACAAGAAAGGAAATTGAGCTCAAAAATCATTATCTGCGTTATACATCCATTGATGACGGAACACTCTACGAAGCAAAAATTGACCCCTATGAAATCACGAGAAATCTTCTCTTAGAGATTTATGTTCCAAATGCCGAATACGCTTACTTTTCTCACGATGGAAAGAATGTTATTTTTCAATCTTGGAATAAGAAAACGAGAGAAATTTTTACCTATCTTGCAAATATTCAGAAAAAGAAAATGAAGGTAGAACCTTGTCCGTATGATTTTTCTCGACCAATTAAACTTGGAGATGATAGTAGCTATGTGAAACATATCCATGAATTTCTTAACCTTAATCCGCTCACACGCATTGCGGAAAAAGGAGTAAATTCCCCAGGAAATGAAGCATCACTTGCTACTCCTGCTACCATTACCGCAATTAAGAACTTCCAATCACTCTACAATTTAGATATTGATGGAAAGCTTGGTCCAGCAACGAGAAAGAAAATGCTTTCTATTTGTAATGATTTACAAAAGAAAAAGGCAGAAGAGGAATTTGCAAAAGAAAAGAGGAAGTATGAATTTTTTGGATATTTTCTCCCACAAAATATTATAGGAATTGACGTGAGTCCATTTGAAAATCGTTTCTTTTTCCTTCAAAAAGATAAATTGGGTGTTGTTGGAAGGACAGGAAATTTTGAAAATGATGAGCAGAAAACTATTTTTGAATCACCATTTTCTGAATGGCTTGTAGATTGGAATGGAAAAGAAAATATACAACTAACTACGAAGCCGAGTTATCTCTTTGATGGACATACTTTTGAAATGAGTGCAAATTCTGGAAAGTATCATCGATCCATGGAGGCAAAAAAAGGACTCACTACGCTTGCGAGCCCAGACAATAAAAAGATTTTTATTAGCTATATTGATAACGATGGACTTGTTGATGCACTCTATGATAAAAAATCTCAATTTAAGATTCCTATGCAAATACAGACACTTCCAGAAAAGTGTACTTGGACGAGAGATAGTAAAAAACTCTATTGTTTTGTTCCAAAGAATTTGAAATTTAAAGAAAAATATCCAGATATGTGGTATCAAGGGCGAGAGCTTTTCAGTGACAAGCTCTATGAGATAGATGGAAATACTGGAGAAGAGAAACTTATTTCGGATATTCCAGATGAGTATCAAAAGAATCTTGATGCAATAAAGGTAAATATTGATGATGAAGGAGATTATCTTTACTTTATTGATAAAGGGACAGAAACGCTTTGGAGTTATCGTTTGGTAGATGCACTATAAAAATAAAAAGCTCAGAGCGAGCTTTTTGTTTTTTATATTATTCTTTCAAAATTTTCAAACGAATTCAGCGTGATGCTTCAGCCTGCGGATTTTTGTTTTTTGCAAAAAACAAAAATCCGCAGGCATCAAAATAACAAAAGAAAGTTTATTCATTACTTGCTTTCTCTCTGTCATTCTGACCTGTTTCTATTTGTCATTCTGAGCGAAGCGAAGAATCTATCATTTCTCATTCCAAATCGCTTAAAATTTTGTTATTCCTATTCGTTCCTATCTGTCATTCCGAGCTTGTCGAGAGATCCAATCTTCAAAGTTTTCAATCGCTTGCTATTTCTCAACAATGGATTCTTCGCTCCACTGCGTTCCGCTCAGAATGACAAAG
>CAZCYC010000068.1:0-1882 GCA_964502915.1 uncultured Candidatus Saccharibacteria bacterium
CGCTATTATCAAAAGAAAGGTGTCAAAAGAGAAGAAAATACTTGTGAGCGTTAAATATTTTTGAACAAAAATAAATAAAAAACATTCTACTATTCTATGGAATAGTAGAATGTTTTTTATCTATGATTTGTTTTTATTTATAGATTCTTTAAACTAAAAATAGTTTATGCAAGAAATTGATTTAAAAAAATACGCATGGGATGCATTTTTTGAAAATGCAAAGAAAAATATTTCTCAAAAAAAACTCTCACACGGAAGAGTGCTTTCTGTGCACAAAACGAAATATGAGCTCATTACAGAAAAAGGGAAGATTCTTGCGGATATTATTGGAAACTTACAATTTCAAAAAAATCCAATCTTGAAACCAGCCGTAGGAGATTGGGTGCTCTTTGAAGAAAAAGCCGCAACTCCTGTCATTCAAAAAATACTTCCGCGGAAAACAATGCTCAAACGGCAAAAAAAACATGATACTTTTCCTAAAATCATTGCAGCGAATGTGGATTATGCCTTTATGGTGGTGAGTCCAGGAGAGGATTTTAATATTCAGCGGATTGAACGCACACTCATTCATTTAAACGAGGCAAAAATAAAGAGTGTTCTTTTGATAAATAAGTCTGATCTCATTAACGAAGGAGAAAAAAAATCAATGGAAGCAAAGATTCGCGCTATGGCCTATCCACTCTCCTACGCTTTCGTTTCTTTCTTGAAAGGAGATGATGTAAAAAAAATAAGTGAATCCATGGAGATTGGAAAAACTTATGTGCTCATTGGTTCTTCTGGGGTAGGGAAATCCTCACTCATCAATGGGCTCTTAGGAAATACCTTTTTAAAAACCCAAGGGCTCTCTAAAAAAGGAAAAGGAAAACATACTACCACTAGGAGAAATCTTTTTTTGCTTCCCAACGATGCTTTGATCATTGATACGCCGGGAACGAGAGAGTTTGGCATCTATGGTGAGAAAGATGAAATTCTCCGTGAAAGTTTTTCTCTCATTGAAGCTTATGCTCAGCAATGTTATTTCCCAAATTGTAGTCACCACAAGGAGGAGCATTGCGCTGTGAGAAAGGCCATTTCAGATGGGATTTTGAGCGAAGAAGTTTTGCGCTCCTATGAAAAGTTAAAAGAAGAGAGTAAGCTTTCTGCAAAATCTATCCGCAAGAAAGAAAACAGAAGGAATGGAAGCCCTGCTCGTTCTGTTCGCCGAGGGAAGTAAAAAGAAAAGCGTGGATTTAACCACGCTTTTTGTTTATTACTAATTTAAAATCTTCCCATTTACAAAAACCAATTACATAGTTTTTGTAAAGTTTTTCTTTCCCGTTTAATGTCCACCTGCATTTTTTTACGTCCCCCCAGTGTTTACTCTTACGGTAAACTCCCTCAGGAGTGTAAAAATATTGAGATGATATTTCTTCTCTCTCTTTGAGAAGAATACCATCACAATTTATATCTAAAATTTCAAACACTTCTCCGATGTCTGAATATATTTCTATATCTTCTATAGATGCTTCTATATCATCTATTTCATGAATTTCAAATGTTCTACCTTTTATAGAGGCGAATAAATACCCGACATAATCACCGTCGGATATTCTATATTCTGGAAGAAATTTTTTTCTCCCACTCCAGCTAGTAAAATCCGGAGTTAATTTTTCAATTGCAGTTTTTTTAACTTTTTTGAAGTCTGCAATTGTTCTTTTAAAGAAATTATGAGAAAAGTATTAACTTAAAAAAATAATGGAACTTTTTTAAATGTTCGAATTCGCTACTAACTTAACATAGAGAGAGTTGTCAAGTGAAAAATATTCTATATTAAAAAATAAATACCATAAAGAGGTATTTATTTTAATCTAAAGTTAGTTTATTGATTTTCTCCTTTCCATAT
>CAZCYC010000069.1:0-1876 GCA_964502915.1 uncultured Candidatus Saccharibacteria bacterium
TGGATACCTTCCCTCTCTCATAATCACTGCGCCTGATAAACCTGTGGGGAGAAAACAGATTCTCACTCCTCCACCCGTAAAAGTATGGGGAGAGAAAAATAACATTGAACTTTGGCAAGTGCATCATCCAAAAGGAATAATTGAAAAACTCAAAGAACGACCTGAAGAACTTTATATTGTAGCTTCCTATGGGTATATTCTCCCCCAAGAACTTTTAGATATTCCAAAATACGGAGTGCTCAATGTGCATACTTCCCTACTTCCAAAATATCGCGGAGCTTCACCTATCGAATCAGCCATTCTCAATGGAGATAAAGAAACAGGAAGCACGATTATGAAAATGGTATATAAGATGGACGCAGGACCTATCCTCAACCAAAGTATAATCCCTCTCAATAACACCATCACAAAACCAGAGCTCTTTGAGATACTCGCACACGACGGCGGAAAATTGCTTGCTGAAACACTTGAACCTTATATCAAGGGAGAAATTTTAGAGCAAGAGCAGGATGAAGCACAAGCAAGCTATTGCGGAAAATTAAGCAAGGAAGATGCAAACCTCACAAATATTAAAAGTGATTTAGAAAAATGGAATCGCTACCGCGCATTCTATGGTTGGCCTGGATCATTTATTTTTGATGGTGAACTACGCCTCAAAATTACCAAGGCACGATTTGAAAATGGAAAATTTATTATAGAACGCATCATTCCTGCAGGGAAAAAAGAAATGGAATATTCGAATTACCTTAATAGGAAAAAATAATTATGTTAGGAACACATCATATAGAACAACATTTACACTATTTCCAAAAAGGAAAAAAAGAACTCTTACTCTTTTATATTTCTATATTTTTCAAACAGATAGGGATATCTTTAGTGGGAATATTTGTTCCAATATTTTTTTATAAATTAGGATACTCTATAGAAAAAATTCTTTTCTTTTATTTTCTCTTATCACTCTTTTATCTCTTTATTTCATATCCTATTGCGAAAGTTATTACAAAAATAGGAGAAAAACACGCTATGGTTATAGCTTCATTTTCTGATATTTTCTTTTTTCTTGGTCTCTACTATCTCAAAACATATCCATATTTTTTTAGTCTTCTTGCCTTTATTTCTGCATTATCTCTTGCTTTTTATTGGATGAGTTATCATCTTCTCTTTACTCAAGAATCTCATAAAGAAAAACGAGGAGAAGAAATATCTATCATAGGAATACTCGTTATTATTGCAGGAATCATTAGTCCTTTTATTGGTGGTATAATTGCAGAAAAACATTTTACAACACTTTTTCTTGTGAGTACTTTTTTTATCATACTGAGTATTATTCCGCTCATTTTTAGCAAAGATAGAAAACCAAAAATGGAATTTCATTTTCAAGATATTCTTAAAAAAATGATAGAAAAAGAATGGAGAGGAAATATTATAAGTTTTTCTGCATTTAGTATTGATTACATTGTCACCCTCATTATATGGCCACTCTTTATCATTATTGTTATCAAAAATCTCGAAAAAACAGGGCTTATTGTATCGCTTACAGCATTTCTTTCTCTTATTATCTATCGTGTTGTAGGGAAATACTCAGACAAAACAAATAAAATAAAACTCCTCAAGAAAGGAAATATTTTTTATAGTCTTACTCTTTTTTTAAGAATCTTTGCTACGAGTGCAAGTCTTGTGTTTCTTGTAGATTTTCTCAAAAAAGTTTCAGAAAAAATCCTCTTCGTTCCATGGCAATCCCACATGATTGATCTTTCTCAACGAGGAGATTATTTTAGTTTTATTTTTCTTCGGGAAAATTATTATAAATTATTGAGAGTAATTATCCTTCCGTTTTTTATACTCATTTTTCATTTTCACTTTTATCCATTCATTA
>CAZCYC010000070.1:0-1863 GCA_964502915.1 uncultured Candidatus Saccharibacteria bacterium
ATTCTGCAAAAGCAGAAAAACTTGTTGATGTTTTTTTTGAAAAAAATCTTCCCCTTGAGGAAGATATTAGAGATATGAATTTTTATATTCAAAAATATAAAAAAATATAAAATTTTTATTTCAAAACCTATAACAGAGTTATAGGTTTTTTTATCAATATTCCACTTGACAGCTCTCTCTCTATGCTATCTTAGATAGTGAAGCTGAACCTTTCAAAATAACATAGGCTGTTTTTCATAGTTTTTTAAAGTTAATACTTTTCTCTTTATAAAAAGTTTATAGGAAGAAAAGTATTAACTTAAAAAAAAATAAAAAATGAAAAATTTTATAAAAAGCTACATGATAGTCTACGCAATAGGCTACATGTTATTTTTAAAAAATTTCTTCAATACATTAGGTATTGAAGAAATTACAAATAAAATTTTTTATATAAGTTTAGTTGCAATCGCAACATACTTATATAAAAGCAACAGGAATCAAAAATAATTGATTCCTTTTTTATTTTAAAAACCTATATTACTTCATATTACTTACAGGTTTTTTATTTCATCAAAGATTACCCCCTCTTCATCTACATCAATGACGTAAATATCTTTTTTTTCTAAACCTAATATTTTTAATTTCTTTGTTATTGTGTCACGTAAATATTTATTTCCATAGCCAATTCCACCTGAAAATACCACAGCATCAATACCTTGCATCAATCCTGTATAGGCAAAAATTTCTTCAATAATCTCAGCAACAAAAATATCAAAAGCAAGCTTCTCTTTTTTGCTTCCTCGTTTTGCTTTCTCAAAAATCTGCAAGGTATCTTTTGAGCCTGTGAGCCCATAAAAACCTGATTTCAGATTTAAAATTTGAGAAATTTCATCGACTGACATCCTTGCGCGCCGATGAAGCACTGTAAATATATCTGGATCAACACTCCCAGAACGAGTAATCATAGGAATACCAGAAAGTGGGGTAAGCCCCATCGTCGTTGCAAAAGATTTTCCATTTTGCACCGCAGTAAGAGAAGCTCCCCCTCCTAAGTGAGCAAAAACAATTTTCTTTGGCATCTTTTCTCCTTTTCTTTTTTTTCTCTTCTCTAATTGTTGCAGAGCAGATTGAAGAGCAAGTCCGTGAAAACCATATTTTTTTAACTGATATTTTTTTGCAAGCTTCAGAGGAATAGCATAGGTTGATAAATATTCAGGTTTTGTCGTATGAAAAGCTGTATCAAAACAAGCAAAGCATGTTGTTTTTGGAAAAAATTTTTCCATTTTTTCAATGACTTCAATAGCGCGTGTATTATGAATTGGAGCAAAATCAATATATTCTGCAATCTTTCTCTTTAGAGATTTTGTGATTTTTGATGTTTTTGAAATATTACCACCATGAACCACACGGATACCAATTTTTTCAACTTCGTCGAGTCCATCTAAAAATTTTTTTTCTTCTTTCTTCTCAAAAATTTTATAATAATGCTCATCAAGAACATTACCCTTTTCATCAAAAACTTTATATTTGGTTGATCTTGAACCTGGGTTAATAATGAGTATTTTTTTCATAGTGTTATTATAACAAAAAAGAAAAATAAAAGATGCGTTTTTGCGAAGCAAAAACGCATCTTTTATTGTTAAAAAAACTAATCAAGAATTTCTATTTCACCAAGATCATCTTCCTCGTGAGAACTTTTCTTCTCATACTCTTGTTCTTGGTTCTTTTTTTGTAAAACGAGAAATCTTCCACCAAGGAGCATAAGAATGAAAAGAGCGAGAAGAAAAATTGATGACGGAAGTTCTTGCTTCTCTTTGTGAGAAATTTTTTCCTCAGAAGGAAAAGAAACTCTTATTTTTTTAGGATGTTTAGCAAGATAATCTT
>CAZCYC010000071.1:0-1831 GCA_964502915.1 uncultured Candidatus Saccharibacteria bacterium
AACCGCGATCCTTTATTATTTCCATTGCTCTTTTAAATCCTTCCTCCAATAGATCATCAAGGTATACCACTGTTCCATGACGCGTACTCATTTTTCCTTCGGGAAGTCGCACAAACGAGTAAAAAAGCGCACGTACTCTTACATCTTCCTTTTTCATTTTTAGAACTTCTGCGAGAACATGAAAATGGAGCTTGTGATCCTCACCAAGCACATCAATAAGATATTCTGCCTCCTCCGCCTTTTTTAGATGGTACGCAATATCTCTTAGAAAGTATAGTGTAGTACCATCTCTTCTGTAAAGATATACTCTTTCCTTGCCTTCTATCCCTAATTTTTTAAGGTCAATGTAATATGCACCATCTTCCTCCTTTATGATTTCTTTAAACTGCAATGCTACTTCCTTTGCTAGGGGTATGAGATCTGATTCCCACACAAACTTATCAATTAGCACACCTATTCTTTTCAGACTCTCAGTTATACCATTAAGCACACACCCCACATTCTCGCGAGCAAAATCGCGCAACTCTTTATCACCGGACTCGTATCCTTTCATAAGCGCTCTTATTTCATTTTCAACATCCTTATTTTTTTCTGCAAGTTTTGAGGCTTCTTGGTAATAGCGCACAAGTCTATGATCGCATTTTTTATTATTATTTCCCAACCTAAGATTTTTAATGCCCCAGAGAAGTGTGGCTACCTGCATACCCGCATCATTAACAAAGTAATGAACCCTAACCTCGTGCCCATATCTGCGGAGAATTCTGGCCATGGTATCTCCGATTATAGGATTTCTTGCACGACCCACGTGCAGTGGGCCGGTGGGATTAGCACTTGTGTGCTCAATAACAATCATTTCTTTCTTTTCAAACTGAAAAATTCTACCAGTAATAACTTCCTCCATTACCATTTTTGTCAGATATTGCGGAGAAATGATAAAATTCACATAAGGTCCAATGCTTTTCACCTCGGAGAAGTACTCTGAATGTGGAATTTTCCTTGCAATCTCCTGCGCAAGCTCGGCAGGATTCCTCTGCAGTTCTTTTGCAAGGGTGAAGCATGGATATGTAAAGTCTCCGAATTCTTCTTTAGCGTCCATGACTTCTCCATCAATACCTGCCTCCTTAAGCAGCCGGTTTGCTGCCTCCCTGAATTTGGAAACTATGTTCATAGGAAAGAAGATACGCTGGAAATAAAAATAAGTTTTGATTTGCCAGATCACATTGTGTGAGTGCGATGGTTTCACTTAAAATTGTAGACAGACCCTCAATCAGTTCTGGTGCATCAATGTGGGTTTCAACAACCAAAATGATAAAAATTGGGAGGGTGGTTAATCGTGACTTATGAGAGCAAAAGAAGTTATTTATTAAAGTATTTCAAAATAACGCTATGATTATCTCAAAAGATAGCGTTCCACGGATTGTTATATCTTAACAACTTTCTTTCCTTTCTCCTGTGGAATTATTCTTATCTTTGCATCTTTAAACTTCATTTCCAGTTCTTTACCCCCAAAAAATCTGTCAAGAAACACCGCGAGGGCAGCAACCTCACTATGAGGCTGATTACCCACAGAAATATTAAAATCAGATATTTGATATATTTCTTTCGGTACTTTTTCTGCACCGACAATAATCATCAAATCTCTTTTTTGGGGAACTTTCTCAATAACTTTATTGAGTGGTAATCCGTACATTGTTAGATGCACAATGGTTCCGGAGAATTCTTTTATAGCTTTTTTCCAAGGAATTCCCGTAATAATTTCAAAATGGCCTCCAAACCTTTCCACAACATCCTTTACGCTTCTCTCTACATTATGATCTTTTGTTGTAACTAT
>CAZCYC010000072.1:0-1754 GCA_964502915.1 uncultured Candidatus Saccharibacteria bacterium
TTTTTTATTTTTTATTTATTTTATTTATTTTTGCCATAGTTTTATTATCTTCTCCTCTTCCATAGGATAGGGGAGTTTTAATTGTATTTGGGTGATTTCGCTATCACCCTCAAGAGTGAATTTCTCCCCTTCATCAAACTTTCTTTCTTTCCACCCTACATAATTGTTACTCCTCCAGCGAACAATCACTGGAAAGGAAGTAACATTTCCTTCACCGTCAAAATATTGGCGGTGAATTTCTCCTTCCACTGGATAATAATTTACCCAGTGTTTACTATTTAAAATAAGAACTTTTTCATTCCACATTGTTTTAGGAATGAAAATTTCTTGTTTTTTATTTTTTTTCCTCCGCCCTGCTTTTCTCCTTTGCAGGATTTGAGAAGAGAACTTATTCCAATACTGATAAAAAGTATTGGAATAAGTAAATTTAATATTTTTTTCATTTTTCTTTAAATTTTGAGTTTTAATTTAAAATTGAATATATTAAGAATATATGTCAATATATCTCATTTTCAAGAAAGATGGTAAAATCATTAAGTATGTTAGTTAAAAAAATAAGCATTATTGTTTTCATATTAATTTTCTTTATTGTTCCATTTTCTTTTCAAGGGAAGAGAGCGTTGAGTTTTCCAAGTTTTTCTCCCCAACAAGTTTTTGCTGATGATACGAGTGTTAATGGAAGTGACCCTTCTGGTATAAGCATTCGTTTAGTAAATCCGCTTGGAACAACGGATAGTATTCCGGGTTTTGTGAGGAAACTTCTTGAGGTAGTGATGAAAATAGGCGTTCCTCTCGTGGCCATTATGTTTATTTACACAGGATATCTCTTTGTAACCGCACAAGGAAATGAGAAAAAATTGGAAGAAGCAAAGCGAGCACTCGTTTATGTCTTTATTGGAGCAGTGATTCTTTTAGGTGCTTATGTCATTGCTCAAGCTATTCAAGGAACAGTAAATGCTATTAAGGGATAAGTAAAAATATGATGAAATTTAAAACAATAACGAAATATTCTTTCTTTGGGATAAGTTTTGCTCTGCCGTCTCTTGCATTCGCGGCAGGGAGAAATATACGTGGAATTGCGTATTCTTTTGCACGATTACTTGGAAAACCATTGATGACTTTACTCTTTACTCTCGCGCTCGTTATGTTCCTTTGGGGTCTCGTGCAGTTTATGTCTAATGCAGAAAAACCAGATGAGCGAGAAAAAGGAAAGGAGCGAATGATTTGGGGAATTATCGCACTCTTTGTGATGGTTTCTTTTCTTGCGCTCGTAGCGGTATTTACAGGAACTTTCTTCGGGTCAGCAAACCCATTACTTCCACAATTTTTTGATAATCAGTAATTTTTATGCGTATGAAGAAAAAAATAGAAAAAAAATATCTTTTTATTGCGAGTTTATCCCTTTTTCCTTTCCCAATTTTTGCAGAGGAAATGTTTAAAGGAGCTGCTCGTTTTGTGCAGAAAGCATCAGTATTTCTCAATAGGCAGCTCATTCCATTTTTGGTGCTCTTAGCGCTTGCAAATTTTATTTATGGAGTCGTGATGTATATCAAGGCCTATGAAGAGACGAGCAAGAAAGAGAAACAAAATCGTATGATTTGGGGACTCATTATTCTCTTTGTGATGTTAAGTGTTTGGTCACTCGTATTTATGATAGGGAGGACTTTTGGGATTGATTCAAGTGGAGTAAATGCTTCATTTTTTAGCACCTTTAATCAATAAAAGTAAGGATAAAAAATAAAAACACCAAGAAA
>CAZCYC010000073.1:0-1585 GCA_964502915.1 uncultured Candidatus Saccharibacteria bacterium
AAAACTTGCTCATTAAAAAAGAAAAAGCTATACTCATTTACGAGGAGAAAAAATGATAGGAATATCATTTTTTTCTTTCCTTCACGTTTATAAGTAAATAAAAAGAAACAAAAAAATATATGATTGACTTAAAAAGTTTACAGGAGACCTTGAAACAAATTGAAGAAGAAAAAGGTATTCCGAGAGAAAAAATCCTTGAATCTGTAGAGCATGCACTTGCGGCCGCATATAAGAGAGATTACGGAGAAAAAGGACAAATTATTAGAGCACATTTTAATCCAGAAACGGGTGATTTAGAGTTTTATCAAATAAAACAGGTGGTTGATGATACCGTGGTAAAGCCACCACTCACTGAGGAACAATTACAAGATCCAAATTTTCAAGAAGAAGAGAGAGAAGGGGATGAACGAGTTCGTTTCAATCCTCAACACCATATGTATCTTGAGGATGCAAAGAGGATGCGTGAAAATGTAAAAGTGGGAGACGAGATTGTTTTTCCTCTCGATAATCCACTCCTTGAAGAAGGCTCAGAGTTTCGTCGTGTCGCCGCAATGACTGCAAAACAGGTTATTATCCAAAAAATAAGAGAAGCTGAAAAAGAAATAAAGCTTGCGCGTTACAAAAAAATGCTTGGAAAAGTTATTCCTGGTGTTATCCAAAAAGTAGTGAAGGGACGTGTTTTTGTAGAACTTGCTCCTAAAACTATCGGGGTTATTGAAAAAGATGAACAAGCAGAAGGAGAATGGTATCGCCCGGGGGCGCCCATCAAAGTTTATCTTATGGATGTTGAAGAAGGTCCGCGTGGGGTGCTCATTCACCTTTCACGGAAACACCCAGAAATGATTCGCGAGCTCTTTAAACAAGAATCTCCAGAAGTGGCTACAGGAGTAGTTGAAATTAAAGCAATTGCCCGAGAGGCAGGAGACCGAACAAAAATGTCTGTGGCAAGTAATGACCCAGATGTTGATCCTATTGGCGCTTGTGTGGGACAACGCGGTTCTCGTATTAACGCGGTAACGAGTAATTTAGGAAATGAAAAAATTGATATTATCCTTTGGTCAGATGACCCGCTTATTTATGTTGCAAATGCACTTGCACCAGCTCAGGTGCTCGATATTGAAGGGGATCTTGATGCAAAAGAAGCAAAAGTGATTGTTCCTGAAGACCAACTTTCCCTTGCTATAGGAAAGGCAGGACAAAATGCGCGACTCGCTGCTCATCTTACGGGTTGGAAAATTGATATTTCTGGAACTGCGGGAAATCCTGAATATGAAGAAGAGAGTGAAACAGCGCCAGAAGGTGACGATTTCATTCCACTTGAAGATTTGAAGCAAGAAATGGGAGAAAATATGGAAGAGACAGCAGAAACAGTAGGAACAGATGAAGAAAAAAAAGAGGCTTAAAGCCTCTTTTTTTCTTACTTTGATTTTATTCTTTAGCTTTGGCATCTCGTCATCATGATATAATTTGCCCCTCTCTGTTCATTTATCCCACTTTGTCATTCTGACCCATTTGTTTCTCTTTGTCATTCTGAGCGAAGCGAAGAATCTCTCGTCTCTCATTCCAAACTTCTCTCTGTCATTCT
>CAZCYC010000074.1:0-1508 GCA_964502915.1 uncultured Candidatus Saccharibacteria bacterium
TCCTCCGTCTAATTTATCTTGCAGTTCTTTCAACTCATCCCATTTTCCATCCCGTGCAAGAGCAGCTTGCTCATTCCAAGTTCCGGCTTGGTGATTTCCTTTTACATCCTTAATCATCTCCTGCACATCCTCATCCTTTGCATCAGCAAGTGCTGCGAAAGTGCTAATTCCTTTTTCTGCAAGTGTTTTAGCAATTACAGGACCAATTCCTTCAATTTTCGTAAGGTCATCAGTTTCTGTAGGAGCTTCTATTTCTTCTTTTTCGGCTGTTTCCACAACAGGAGAAGCATCGTCATTTGCTTCTTCTTGAGTTTTTTCCACAACTTCCGCTTCGTCTACTTCTGGTTCAACTTCCGCTTCCATTTCCGCATCTTCTGGAATAACTTCTTCTGAAGTTTCCCAATCAGGAAGATCCGCAGAAGAATATTTCATATCAGAAATACGTCGTAGTTTGTATCGCATAGCCTTCGCTACGACATCTCGCAAGAAGTAAAGTTTTGATCGACGAACTTTTGCGCGACGTGTGATTTCAATGGATTCAATCACTGGAGAATAGAGCGGGAAAATTCTTTCCACTCCAACTCCGTTTGATACTTTGCGAACCGTAATGGTCCCTCCGTTTTCGCGACCGTGTTTACGAGCGAGAACGAGCCCTTCAAATGTTTGAATTCGTGTTTTTCCTTTTTCCTGAATCTTGAGGTGTACTTTTACCGTATCACCTGCTTTTATATCAAAATCTTTTCGATTTCGTGTAGATTCTGGAATATATTGTGTGTTAATTTTAGCCATAACGTTACTTACATTATCATAAAAAAATTGAAAGACAAGAAAAAAGAAGCTTTTTCATATTTGTATTTCTCAAAGAAGCAGATATGATAGGTATTATGAAAAAACATGGAAAACTCATCATTTTTTTAGGCTGGATTGGAACGATTCTTCTCATTGGCGCTTATATTCTCAATCTCTATGGTTTCCTCTCTTCCGCAGGAATGACTTATGCTCTCATCAATATTATTTCAGGAACACTTCTTACTATTCGTGTTTACTACGATAAAGATTGGTCACTCTTTGCCCTCAACTTTTTTTGGGCAATTATTCCTATAGGGAATGTTATTAAGATCCTCCTTCATAAATAAAAAGAGCTAAACACTCTTTTTTTAGTACAACAAAGCAAGAGCCTTCTGCATATCTCCGGGAAGTTCTGTTTGAATAAAAATTTCTTCCCCGTCTTTATCTTGAAAATGAATACTCTGAGCATGGAGTGCTGTTCTCGTAAGACCAAGTTTTTCTTTTCGTCTTCCTCGATAGAGAGAATCTGCCACGAGTGGGTGATTAATATATTTCATGTGCACGCGAATTTGATGAGTTCTCCCTGTCTTAGGTGAAACTTCAACGAGCGCATATTTTTCATATTTTCCTTGTTTATTTTTCTTTCTTCTATCCTCAAAACAATATAATACATGATAATAAGTCTCCGCATCGCGTAATGTTCCCCGTGCAGATTCTCC